>NZ_JBNKWF010000003.1:0-25140 GCF_050299635.1 Altererythrobacter sp. | reverse complement strand
CCATCCCGCCGCCGGCAGCAGCGCGCCCAGTTCGCGCTTGAGGAAGGCATCGACCTTCAGGTCCGCTTCGCACACGGGAGCGCCGGGTTCCTTCTCCCAGCTTTCCACTTCGTGCCCGGCACCCGGCCACAGGGCGAGCGCCATGCGCCCGGCTTCTGAGACGATGGATTCGAGGCGTTGGCTGTCAATCATTGTGAAACAGGGCCCGTGCACCCGAAAACCACACTTTTCAAGACGCGCAATCCATGCTTAGGCGCGCCGCAAGCGAATCCCGCGACACGTCACCACAAAGGACACTCTCTCCCCATGAACATCCACGAATACCAGGCCAAGGAACTGCTCGCGAAATACGGCATCGGAATTCCCGCCGGACACGCGGCGCTGACAGTCGAGGAAGCAGTGGAGGGCGCGAAACAACTTCCGGGCCCGCTCTACGTCGTGAAGGCGCAGATCCATGCCGGTGGGCGCGGCAAGGGCAAGTTCAAGGAACTGGGGCCCGATGCGAGCGGCGGCGTGCGCCTGGCCAAGAGCATCGAGGAAGTCGAAGCCAATGCCAGGGACATGCTCGGCAACACGCTGGTGACAGTGCAGACCGGCGATGCGGGCAAGCAGGTCAACCGCCTCTACATCACCGATGGCGTCGATATCGCCAAGGAATACTACCTCTCGATGCTGGTCGACCGCGCAACCGGACGCGTCGCCATGATCGTTTCGACCGAAGGCGGCATGGATATCGAGGAGGTCGCGCATTCGACCCCCGAAAAGATCACCACCATCACGATCGATCCGGCGCAGGGCTTCATGCCGCATCATGGCCGCGCCGCGGCCTTCGCGCTCAAGCTGACGGGCGATCTCAACAAGCAGGCGCAGAAGCTCGCCAAGCAGCTCTACACCGCGTTCATGGATCTCGATTGCGAGATGCTTGAAATCAACCCGCTGGTCGAAACCAAGGACGGCAATCTGCTGGTGCTCGACACCAAGATGAGCTTCGACGGCAATGCACTGTTCCGCCACAAGGACGTCGAAGCGATGCGCGACGTGACCGAGGAAGACCCGGCCGAAGTCGAAGCAAGCGAATACGACCTCGCCTACATCAAGCTCGACGGCAATATCGGCTGCATGGTCAATGGCGCAGGCCTGGCCATGGCGACGATGGACATCATCAAGCTGAACGGCGCCTTCCCCGCCAACTTCCTCGACGTAGGCGGCGGCGCGACGACCGAGAAGGTCACCGCAGCGTTCAAGATCATCCTCAAGGATCCGGCGGTCGAGGGAATCCTCGTCAATATCTTCGGCGGCATCATGAAGTGTGACGTCATCGCCAATGGCATTGTCCAGGCGGCGAAGGACGTGAATCTTTCGGTTCCGCTGGTGGTTCGCCTCGAAGGCACCAATGTCCAGCAGGGCAAGGACATCCTCGACAATTCCGGCCTGCCGATCGTCAGCGCCGACGATCTGGGCGATGCCGCCCGCAAGATCGTGGCCGAGGTGAAGCTGGCGGCCTGACCGCCACATCGATCAACCACGCAGTCATTCAAGGCGGGGCCCGGATTCTTCTGAGAGTCCGGGCCCCGTTTGCATGCGGCCTCAGCTTCGCCCGCACGAATGCCTAATACAGTTTGCGCTTATGTCACTTGACCTCGAAGTTCGGGAACGCGAGGTGTCATAGCGAAGTTCTGGAATCACTCGCAGACCCGTGTGGCTTGACGTTTACGTAAACGCAAGCTAGGCGGGCCGCAGATTCATTGAGAGGAAGGATAGTCCATGAAGATCCTCGTGCCCGTGAAGCGGGTGATTGACTACAATGTGAAGCCGCGCGTGAAGAGCGACGGTTCCGGTGTCGATCTCGCTAATGTGAAAATGAGCATGAACCCGTTTGACGAGATCGCGGTTGAAGAAGCGATCCGAATCAAGGAAGCGGGCAAGGCAGAAGAGATCGTGGCGGTCTCGGTCGGTCCGGCCAAGGCGCAGGAAACCTTGCGCACGGCGCTGGCCATGGGTGCCGACCGCGCGATCCTGGTCGAGGTCGAAGACGGCGTGGACGTGGAACCGCTGGCGGTGGCCAAGATCCTCAAGGCGATCGCCGATGAGGAACAGCCGGGCATCGTGCTGCTGGGCAAGCAGTCGATCAGCGATGATTCGAACCAGACCGGCCAGATGCTGGCCGCGCTGATGGGCCGCCCGCAGGGCACCTTCGCCAATACCGTCGATGTCGAAGGCGACAGCGTGACGGTGAAGCGCGAGATCGATGGCGGTCTTGAGACGGTCAAGCTCACGCTGCCCGCAATCGTCACGACCGATTTGCGCCTCAACGAGCCGCGCTATGCTTCGCTGCCGAATATCATGAAGGCGAAGAAGAAGCCGCTCGATACCAAGACTCCGGGCGATTACGGGGTCGATATCACGCCGCGCCTCACCACCACCCATGTCGCCGAGCCGCCTGTGCGCCAGGCCGGTGAAAAGGTGGAAGACGTCGATGCGCTGGTCGCCAAGATCAAGGCCCTCGGCATCGCCTGAGATGCCGTAAAATCCGGGACTCGCATCGCCTGAGCGACCCCGGACTTCGAAAGGAATTAGGACATGAAAACGCTCGTCTGGGTCGAACACGACAATAGCGAGATGAAGGATGCGACGCTGGCTGCAGTGACGGCGGCATCGCAACTTGGCGAAGTGCATTTGCTGGTTGCAGGCAGCGGCTGCGGCCCGGTTGCCGAGCAGGCGGCCAAGATCGCAGGCGTGGGCAAGGTCCATGTCGCCGACGATGCGGCCTATGGCCATGCACTGGCCGAGAATGTCGCGCCGCTGATCGCGGGCCTGATGGACAGCCATGATGCAGCGGTGTTCCCGGCCACAACCACCGGCAAGAACGTGGCGCCGCGCGTTGCCGCGCTGCTCGACGTGATGCAGATCTCCGACATATTGTCGGTCGAGGGGGAAAAGAGCTTCACCCGCCCGATCTATGCCGGCAACGCCATCGCCACGGTCGAAAGCAGCGATCCCAAGCTGGTCATCACCGTGCGCGGTACGGCCTTCGACAAGGCTGCGACCGAGGGCGGTTCGGGCACGATCGAAGCAGTCTCCGGCCCCGGCGACGCCGGACTTTCCAGCTATGTCGGATCGGAACTGGCCAAGAGCGAGCGCCCCGAGCTGACCAGCGCCAAGGTGATCGTCTCGGGTGGCCGCGCGCTCAAGGACTCGGCTACCTTCGAGGAATACATCATGCCACTCGCCGACAAACTCGGCGCGGGCGTGGGCGCATCGCGCGCTGCGGTCGATGCGGGCTATGTCCCCAATGATTATCAGGTCGGCCAGACCGGCAAGATCGTTGCCCCTGAAGTCTATATCGCAATCGGCATCTCCGGTGCGATCCAGCACCTTGCCGGCATGAAGGACTCCAAGACCATCATCGCCATCAACAAGGACGAAGACGCGCCGATCTTCCAGATCGCCGACATCGGCCTGGTCGCAGACCTGTTCAAGGCCGTGCCCGAATTGACCGAAAAGCTGTAAACCTCAGAAACACTTAAGTTGATTTGAGCCTCCGTCCGGCTATCGTGCCGGGCGGAGGTTTTTCTATGGGTCGAACCACATCGCAATTTGGGCTTTTACTTGGCGTGGCGGCAACGGTCATGCCGTCTTTCGCATATGCTGAGGATACGACGGACAATATTGTGCTGAAACCTTCTTCAGCGTGGAGCATCGACTACGGAGAAACAAGCTGCCGGATGGGACGATTCTTCGGCGAAGGCGACGACAAGTCGGTGCTGTTTCTTGAACAGCACAACCCCAGTTCCAGTTTCGACTGGACCCTTGCCGGTCCGGTTCTGAAGTTGGTCAAGGCTGGACGCAAGGTGAAGGTTCAATTCGGCCCAGGAATCGAAGAACGCGAGGCCCTATATGATGATGGGAAATTAGCGGGATTCGGCCGGGCTATCGTCAGCCAGGGGCCCTTCGTGCCGGTGCGGTTTACTCTGCAAGCGGCTGACAAAAAGAAAGATACCGAGAGATCGAAGCAGGAAGACAATCCCGCCGAGAATGCAGGAGCTTCAGGCCTCCCTGAGCTTGATACCACAACCGGGAAATCGATCGACTGGCTGAGCATCGGTTCAGGGAACAAGCAAAAGATTATCCTCGAACTTGGGAATATGAAAAAGCCGTTTATGGCGATGAACGAATGCATGGAAAGTTTGGTCAAATATTGGGGCCTTGACCCCGAACAGCAAAAGCATCGCAGCAAGGTGCCAGTCTGGACCAACAAGTTCGCAGCCGTCAAAACGATTCTCGAAACCTATCCGGCAGAAGCACTGCGTGCAGGCGCATCGGCGGAATTCAATATTCGGATAATGGTAGACGACAAAGGCCGGCCTACCGATTGCGTATTGACCAATGTGACAACGGCGGACGCATTCGGCAAGAACAGCGATGTCTGCAAGATCATAATGGCTCGGGCCAAATTCGAGCCCGCGCTCGACCAGGACGGCGAGCCGCTGGCATCCTATTTTACGACACGGCTCGTGTATTCGACGTAAGTCGGTAGCGGAGTACTACATTCTTCAATTGCTTTGATGCCGAAGATCCAATTCCGCCGATGGCCCCCAGTCATCAAAGCACACTGTCCACCGCGTGAATCGTCACGCCAACCAGGCCGCCAACCAGCGTCCCGTTGATGCGGATGAACTGCAGGTCGCGGCCGACCGCGCTTTCGATCCGCCCGGTGATCGTCACCGCGTCCCAGCGTTTGACCGTCTCTGACACGAGCCGGACGATCTGCGTGCCATAACGGGTGGCGATCCCCACGGCGGTGCGGCGCGCGAAACGGTTGATCTGGAGCTGAAGCCGGTGATCTTCCCGCAGCGCATTGCCCAATTCGGCTAGGCCCCTGCGCATCTCTTCGCCCAGCGCGCTGTCCGGGTCGCGCGCGCGGCGAATAAGCGACTGGCGGATGCGCTCCCACACGCCCAGCCACCATTCGGCCACTGCTGGATTTTCCAGCAGGTCGCGCTTCATCGCCTCCACCCGCTCGCGGGTCTTGGGATCATGCTGCAGATCATGCGCGAGCTTCTCCAACCCCTCTTCGATCTTGCCGCGCAATGGGTGTTCGGGATCGACCAGTACTTCCGCCAGCAGTTTGTAGAGCCCGTCGAGCACCGAGCCTGAAATACGCTCGTCAAGGCCGGTCCAGCGCAGCACGGCATTGGCGCGCGCATGGATGATCTCGCGCACCGTTTCCTCATTGTCCTCCAGCGTCAGACCGGCCCAGCGGATGAATCCGTCCATCAGCGGCATGTGGCGGTCGTCAGCGATCGCGCTATCGAGCATTCGCCCAAGCAGCGGTGAAATATCGATCTTGCCGAATTGCTTGGCGAGGCCGGTGCGCACCTGATTGCCGAGCCGGTCGGGATCGAGCGATTCGAGCACTTCGGCAAGCAGTTCCGCTGCCCCGCCGGTAATGCGCGAACGTTCAGAGCCTCCATCGGGGCCGGAATTGGGCGTGACGAGAAAATCGCCCACCGCCAGGGCCACATTCATCCCGTACATGCGCCGCGCGACCACCGCCGGCACGAGGAAATTTTCGCGCAGGAATTGCGCCATGGTATCGGCAATGCGGTCCTTGTTTTCGGGGATGATTGCAGTGTGCGGGATCGGCAGGCCGAGCGGATGACGGAACAGCGCCGTCACTGCGAACCAGTCCGCCAAACCGCCGACCATGGCCGCTTCGGCGAAAGCGTTGGCGTAGCCCCATCCGGGATGGATCGGGAGGAATTGCCGCGAGACCAGGAACAGGCCCGCCATCAGGACCAGCAAGCCGGTCGCCGTCCAGCGCATCCGGCGCGCGCGATCGGCTGAGAGCGGTTCCCCGCCCAGAACCAGCGGTATGTGCTTGCCACCCGCCATGATCAGCTAACCGTCACTCTGCCGGTTCGATCCCCGGCGCCTGACCGCCCGCGGCCTCTCCGCCATGTTCGGGGCGATAGGTCAGGAAGCGGTTGCGCATCCATGGGCCGGCGCGCTTCTCCAACCCGTCAGCCAGGCTGAAGCCCGCTGGCACGATCAGCAGGGTAAGCAGGGTCGACAGGATCAGTCCGCCAATCACCACCGTACCCATCGGCGCGCGCCATGCACCGTCACCCGAGAGCGAGATCGCGGTCGGCACCATACCCGCCGTCATTGCGACGGTGGTCATTACAATCGGCTGCGCGCGCTTGTGGCCCGCCTCCATGATCGCATCGAGCTTGCGCTTGCCCAGCGCCATTTCCTCGATCGCAAAATCGATCAGCAGGATCGAGTTCTTCGACACGATTCCCAGCAACAGCAGTGTGCCGATCAGGACCGGCATGGAAAGCGGCTGGCCCACCAGCCAGACCAGGAAAATCCCGCCCAGCGGCGCAAGCGCCAGCGAGCTCATGTTCACCAGCGGCGACATGAACCGCTTGTAGAGCAGCACCAGGACCGCAAACACCAGGAAGATGCCCGAGATCAGCGCACGCGAGAAATTATCGGCCAGCTCCTGCTGCAACTCGTCGCTACCCACCGCATCGCGGATCACGCCTTGCGGCAGGTTCGTCAACGTGGGCAGGTTGTTGATCTCTTCCATCGCATTGCCGCGCAGAACATTCTGGGCAAGGTCCGCACCGATGAAGACGCGCCGGTTCTGGTTGTAACGCTGGATCGAAGTGGGACCCGCGCCGAACGAAATATCGGCCACCCGGCTCAGTGGAACCGAACCGCCGCTGGCGATCGGAACCGGCAGGTTTTCGATCGTGGTCAAGTCCCGCCGCGACTTCACCGGAAGCTTGACCCGGATCGGGATCTGCCGGTCAGCCAGAGAGAACTTTGCCGTGTTCTGTTCGATTTCGCCCATGGTCGCGATTCGCACAGCCTGGCTCAAGGCTCTGGTCGAGACCCCAAGGTCGGCAGCCAGGTCGGGCCTGGGCCGAATGATCAGCTCGGGCCGGCTGATATCGGCGCTGATCCGTGGCGCAACGACAGAATTGAGGCCCTTCATCTCCTCCACCAGCTGGCTGGCGGTCTTGTTGAGCAGGACTGGGTTGGAGCCGGCGAGCATGATGGTGATATCGCGGCCGCTGCCCGGCCCCCCCGGACCATTGTCGTTCTGGAAGCGGACGCGCGCATCCGGGAACTGGGCCAGAACCGGCGCAAGATCGCGCTCGAAATCGATCGAAGTCTTTTCGCGATCTTTCTTGAGCGTGATGAAGATGGATGCTCGCCCGCCTTCCCTCACGCGCACCAGAGCGCGTTCGACTTCGGGCTGCTCATACATCAGGTCTGCCACCTGATCGGCCACGTCCTCCATCGTCTCCAGCGTTGTGCCCGGCACCATCTCCATCTCGATCCGGCTGTTGTCATCGTTGATCTCGGGATCGAACTGGAACGGCGTGCTCATGAACAGCAGGATCGTGATCATGAAGGAGAAGTAACCCAGGCCGAGCATCCACACGCGATGATCGGAGAAACGCGCTTCCAGCCATTCCCATGACTGCGCGATCCGTTGGCCGAAGAACCTGGTAACCAGCCGGAAAATTCCAAGGATGAGAAGAACTGCGGAGAACCCGAGCACCGTCACAAAGGCCAACTCGAGCAAGAGTATGACGCGGCTGAAGAGGAACCCGATGCCCTCGCTCTCGCTCAGCCCAACAAGGCCGGTGATTTTCGCCGGCAGGCTCAGGCCGGAAATCAGGTTCCAACCCATGAACACCGCCACGCCGGGCAGAATGATGAGAGCCAGCAACACCAGCGCAAAGGATGTCACATAGAGGAACCGGCTGCGCGGACCGGGCAGGCCCTCGCGTCGCTCGATCAGCCTGCCGCGATTGAGCGACCAGCGCAGGATCCTCATATAGCGATCCATCCACGCGCCTTCGCCATGCGCGGCGTGACCCTTTGCATGCAGGAAATAGGCCGCCAGCATTGGCGTGATCATACGCGCCACGGCCAGGCTCATGAGCACCGCGGCAACAACCGTCAGGCCGAAATTCTTGAAGAATTGTCCTGTCACGCCCGGCATCAGCCCGACCGGCAGGAACACAGCCACAATGCAGAATGACGTTGCGACCACTGCCAGGCCGATCTCGTCGGCAGCATCGATCGCGGCCTGATAGGCGCTCTTGCCCATGCGCATATGGCGCACGATATTCTCGATCTCAACGATCGCATCATCCACCAGAACGCCTGCGACGAGGCCCAGCGCGAGCAGCGACAGGAAGTTGAGATTGAACCCCAGCAAATCCATGAACCAGAAGGTCGGAATTGCCGAAAGCGGGATCGCGATTGCCGAAATCACCGTGGCTCGCCAGTCGCGCAGGAAGAAGAACACGACCACGACCGCCAGAATCGCACCTTCAACCATCGAGGCGATCGAGCTTTCGTACTGATCTTCCGTGTATTTGACCGTGTTGAACAACTGGATGAATTTGACGCCCGGATTCTCTGCTTCAATTTCGGCGATGACCTTCTTCGCCTCGTTGAAAACGGTGACATCCGAAGCACCCTTGGCGCGCGTCATGGCGAAGTTCACGACTTCCTTGTCGCGAACCTTGCTGATCGACGTACGCTCGGAATAGCCGTCGCGCACGGTTGCGAAATCCGCCAGCTTGACCGAACGGCCACCGCCGAGCTGGATGCGGCGCTGCGACAATTCGAAGGCGTTGTCATCGTTGCCGAGAACGCGAACCGACTGGCGCGTGCCGCCAACTTCCGCGATGCCGCCGCCTGCGTCGAGATTGTCCTGCCGCAGCAAGCCATTGATCTGCCCCGCTGTAACGCCCAGCGCCTGGATCTTGGCCGGATCGAGAATTACCTCGATCTCACGGTCGACCCCGGCAAATCGGCTGACTTCCGCCATGCCTTCGATCGAGAGCAGGCGCTTGGAAACCGTGTCGTCGATGAACCAGCTGAGCTGTTCGATCGTCATGTCGCTGGTTTCGACGGCAAAAATGCCGAGCCAGCCGCCTGCGACCTGCACCTTGTTCACGCGCGGCTCTAGGATCCCTTCCGGCAGGCTGCCGCGAATCGTGTCGACCGCATTCTTGACTTCGGCTGTCGCGTCATTGGGATCGTTGCCGATCTCGAACTCGACAAAAGTATTCGAGCTGCCTTCACTGGCGGTCGAACTGATATTGCGCACGCCATTGAGCGAACGCACCGCGGACTCGACCTTCTGCGTGATCTGGTTTTCGATCTCCGTCGGTGCGGCGCCCGGCTGGATAATGGTCACATTGACGCCGGGAAAATCGATATCGGGATTGTTCACCACGTCCATGCGCGCAAAGCTGAACATGCCCGCCAGCAGGAGCGCGATGAAGGCGACGAGCGGAATTACCGGATTGCGGATCGCCCAGGCGGAGATGTTCCGGAAATCCATCGAATTAGCCTTCGTTTTCCTTGACCAGCTTCGGGTTGACCGATTCACCTTCGGTCAGGAACCCGCCTGCGCGCAGGACGACCTTTTCGGTGCCCTCCAGGCCATCGACAATCGTAATGCCGTCATTGGTGACGAAGCCGGTCGTCACCGCGCGGCGCTCCGCCTTGTTGTCCTTGCCGATGACATAGACATAGCTGCCATCATCGTCAGACAGAACTGCGCTTTCAGGCAGCATCGGTGCGCGCACCGTCCCGCTGCTGATCGTGGCAGTGGCGAACCCGCCGGGACGCAGGGCAGGCGCATAGGCCAGCGCGACGCGCGCAATGCCCTGGCGCGTCTGCGGATCGATGGTCGGCTCGACCTGCCAGATCTGACCCGAATAGCTCTTGTCCGATCCAACCGGCACGACGTCGGCCATCACGCCAGTCGAAAGTTTCGCCAGCTCGCTCTCCCCCACCCGCGCCAACAGCTCCATCTCGCCACCCTTGGCGATACTGAAAAGCACACCGGAACCGGCGCTCACCGTCTGACCCGGCTCGACATTGCGTTCAAGCAACAGGCCGGAAGCCGGAGCGACGATGTTCAGCCGTGCATTGCGGGCGAGCAATTCATTATATTGCGCGCGCGCCACTTCGACGCGGGCTTTCGCCGCATCGCGGGTGGCCGTGAGCCGGTCAACATCGGCCTTCGAGACGAAGCCGCGCTCGACCAGTTGCAATGCACGGTCAAGGTTGCTTTGCGCCAGTTGCGCATCGGCACGCGCCACCTCGATCTGGGCCGCGGCGCTGCGCGCCTGCTGGCTCTGCACCGAACGATCGATCGAGGCGAGCACCTGGCCAGCACGCACCCACTGCCCCTGTTCGACCGGGACCGAAACGACACGGCCGCCTTCGCCTACGACGCCGACAGGCATTTCGCGGCGAGCGGCTATGCTGCCGGTGGCGCTGATCGTGCCTTCAATCGCCGCACGTCCTGGAGAGATGACCGAAACGGTCGGAGCCTGCGAAGAATCGTCACCCGCGGCGACGGTTCCGGCTTCGCCATTGCGCACAAGGAAATAGGCAATGCCAAGCAGTGCAGCGACCAGCACGGCACCGATTATGACCCAGCGCCTGACGCCCGAACCTCTCGGCTCACCCGACAGGTCGATATCCGAGGATATCGAACGTGTTGTCTCAGAAGTGATCTTACTGTCGTAGTTCATGGCCGTCCCTTTGGCCGAAGTGAATTTCGTGGCGTCGATGGTGTATTATCGACATAACTCACCCGGCGCAATCCCTCTTACGCCCGCCGTCAGCCAGGGGCAATGCACCAGTCGATGAGCGACGTCGGGCACCGACAAGGAACATCGGAGCGATATTCACCGCCCAGGCAACCTCATGAAAAGGGACGGAGCAAGATGTACTGCCCCGCCCCCGCGCATTGAATTTCGTTGCGCTTAGCGCATCCGGCCGCGCTGGATCAGGTTGACGATCCCCAGGAGGATGATCGCGCCAACCACAGCGATAGCCAGACCGGTTATCGAGAATTCCTGGACGCTTCCGCCGATGCCCAGCAGCGGACCGACAACCATATTGCCGATAACCGAGCCGACACAGCCGACAACGATGTTCCAGAAAATGCCCATCGAGGCGTCACGATTCATGACGAGGCTGGCCAGCCAACCCGCAATGCCGCCGACGATCAAGGCGATAATCAAACCCATTTCCCGTTCCTCCTGTCCAAAATCAACTGCTTACGCCCGTCATAACGAGTCATCTATGCAGCTGTTCCCGCCACCTGCAAGGCACGGGAATGGAGCCAGGATAGGGGAATTTTGGCCCAAGTGCCAATAATCCCGGCGAATTCGGCCATCTACAGGACGCGGCGGCGCCAAAATCGGCCCGGCTATGCAGCGATCAATCGCCTGATCGTTTCGGTCAGCGATGCGTGCCAATCGGGCAATGGGTGGCCGAAGGTTTCCGCGAAGAGAGCAGATTCAAGCCGCGAGTTTGCAGGGCGTGGAGCCTTCGCGGGATATTGCGACGCCGGAATACCCTCGACAGAGCAATGCGCGCACCCCTGCCTCTTGCTGATGGCAAAGATGGTTTGGGCGAACTCTGCCCAACTCATCGAGGTATCGCCGGCAAAGTGATAAACCCGGTTCGCACCGAGACTTGGGCAGGATTGCCACCGATCGGCCACTCGAATTAGCGCGTGAGCAATATCCAGTGCCGATGTGGGATTACCGTATTGGTCGTCGACCACTTCCACGGTGTCGCGATCCCTTGCCAACGCCAGCATGGTCTTGACGAAATTTGTGCCGAACGGGCTATAGATCCAAGCAGTACGCAGGATGGCATGTGTTGCGCCAGACGCCGCCAGTGCCTGCTCCCCCGCCAGCTTCGACTTGCCATAGACGCTATGCGGCGCTGTTGGATCGCTCTCCCGCCAAGGCTCGGTACCGCTCCCATCGAACACGTAATCGGTCGAAAGATGCAGGACCGGCGCGCCTATGTTTGCCGCGGCGCGGCCGATCACCCCCGGCGCCTCGCCATTGACGAGCATCGCCATATCCGGCTCATCCTCGGCCTGATCGACAGCCGTATATGCCGCTGCGCTGATCACCAGGTCAGGCCGGTCTCGCTCAAGAGTACTCTCGATGCTGGCTGCATCGGCGAGATCGAAATCGGGCCGCGCCGCGAAGATCAGCTCATGATCACAATCGCTTTCGGCCAGCGACCGTGCAACCTGCCCATCTCGTCCCGTCACCAGTATCCGCATAAGCCGCTCAGCCTCTGGATGTCCCAAGACGCTCCCCGGCATATCTTCCCGAACGGATCGGCCCCCACCACCACTCATTGGCAAGATACCAGTCAATCGTCTTGGCGAGCCCGCTTTCGAATGTTTCCTCAGGAGTCCAGCCCAGTTCGCGGGTGATCTTGCTCGCATCGATGGCATAGCGCCGGTCATGTCCGGGTCGGTCCGTGACAAAAGAGATCAGATCGCGATGCGACGTCCCTTCCGCGCGGGGTTCTCGCTCGTCGAGCACATCGCAAATGGCCTCTACCACTTGCAGATTGGTGCGTTCCTGGCCTCCGCCGACATTGTAGCTTTGACCCACCTTGCCGCGTGTGAGCGCAAGTTCGAGCGCGCGGGCGTGATCCTCGACATAGAGCCAGTCGCGCACATTCTCGCCCGTGCCGTAAACCGGCAGTGGCTTGCCTTCGATCGCGTTCAGGATTGTCAGCGGGATCAGCTTCTCGGGAAAGTGATAGGGGCCAAAATTGTTTGAGCAGTTGGAAAGCACCACCGGCAAGCCGTAGGTTTCATACCAGGCGCGTACGAAGTGGTCGCTGGCTGCCTTCGACGCAGAATAGGGCGAAGAGGGTGCATAGGGCGTTTCCTCGGTGAACCTGGTGTCGTCAAAAGGCAGGTCGCCAAAGACTTCGTCAGTCGAGACGTGATGAAACCGGAAATCGTCCCGCTTCTCGTCATCCATCCCGCGCCAATATTCCAGTGCCGCATCGAGCAGGCGGAAGGTTCCAACCACATTGGTCTCGACAAATGCGCCGGGCCCATCGATCGAACGGTCGACATGGCTTTCGGCGGCCAGATGCATGATGCCGCTGACCTGCTCTTCGCGCAGCAGGCCCAACACAAGCTGCGAATCGCAAATGTCGCCTTCGACCAGCCGGTGATTGGACGCGTTTGCGATCTCACGCAGGCTTTCCGGATTGCCGGCATAGGTCAGCTTGTCGAGGTTGATTACCCTGACACCCTTGCGAACCAAATGCCTGACTACCGCAGAGCCGATGAATCCGGCACCGCCTGTGACGAGAATGGTCTGCGTCACTGCCCACCCTCAAACACAAATGGGCTATCGATGTCGCGAAAGAGTGGGGCTGTCGCATCCTTGCCGGACAAGGTCGGAGGGGAATCGAGCGCTGGCCACGAAATCGCGAGATCCGGATCATCCCAGCGGATCGTTCCTTCGTGCTCGTGCGACCAGTACTCGCTGACCTTGTAAAGCACCTCCGTCTCGGGCTCGATCGTCATGAAGCCATGCGCGAATCCGGCCGGAATCAGTAGCTGGTTCCATTTGGCGGCAGAGATCACCACGCCAACCCAATCGCCGAAATGGGGCGAACCCTTTCTGATATCGAGCGCAACATCATATATCGCACCGCGGAGCACTCGCACCAGCTTGTGCTGTGCCAGCGGTGGCGACTGGAAATGTAGCCCACGTATAGTCCCTGCATTGACCGAAATTGACTGGTTGTCCTGGACCCAGTCAATCCGGATGCCCTGCTTCTCGAATTCGGATTGCCTGTATGTTTCGGAGAAGAACCCGCGATCGTCCCCATGCCTTTGCGGAACGATTTCAACGATCCCGGGAATTGCATGACGAGCGAAACTGGTCATATCGCTGCTGCAACCAGCTTGCGCAAATAGTCACCATAGCCGGAATTCTCGAACAGGGTAGCACGCTCCAGCACGGAATCGCCATTAAGCCAGCCCTGGGCAAGCGCGATCTCTTCCGGGCAGGCGATCTTGATACCGGTACGATGTTCGATCGTGCGCACGAAACTTGAGGCCTCATGCAGGCTCTCATGCGTACCCGTGTCGAGCCAGGCATATCCGCGACCCAATTGAGCGACACGCAAATTGCCGCGGTCGAGATAGGCTCTGTTGATGTCGGTAATCTCGAGTTCGCCTCGCGCAGAGGGCTGAATGCCCCTCGCAATCTCGACGACATCCCTGTCATAGAAATAGAGCCCGGTAACCGCCCAGTTCGACTTCGGTATGTCCGGCTTTTCTTCGATACTGGTCGCGTGCCCGGATTCGGGATCGAACCCGACCACACCATAGCGCTCGGCATCATCGACATGATAGGCGAAGATATTTGCGCCTCCTGCCATCGCCTCTTCCGCCGCAGCACGGCATTTCGGACCCAGCTTTTCTCCGTGGAAGATGTTGTCGCCCAGGATCAGCGCGCAAGGACCGTCGCCTATGAAATCGGCCCCAATGATGAAAGCCTCTGCGATGCCGTTTGGCTGTAGTTGCTCGGCGTAGGAAAACTCCACGCCGAAACTCGAGCCATCACCCAGGAGCTCACGAAACAACGGCAAGTCGCGCGGTGTCGAAATGACCAGGATGTCACGGATTCCCGCCAGCATCAGCACCGACAACGGATAATAGATCATCGGCTTGTCGAAGACGGGAAGGAGCTGCTTGGCGACCGGCAATGTAGCCGGATAGAGCCGCGTTCCGCTGCCTCCGGCAAGGATGATGCCTTTCACCTGCGCGATCCCTTTCATCTGGGCGGACCGTAGCGAAACGCCCACCGGCATTGCGGGAGGTAACCTCTTCGCCGGGCGAAGTCACCCCAGCACGAGCAATCAAAAAGCCGCCCCGGTAACGGGACGGCTCCATGATTTCTCGACTTCAGATCTTGGGAGCGCCGATCAGGCGCTGTGCCAGGCCTGGCTCAGTATTTGAGCTGGCGTTCGTAGAGGTCGCGATAGTGCTGGATGCGGGTAACCCGCAGGCCCTGCATCCCCGAACGGTCCACGGCGCGCTGCCAAGAGGCGAACTCTTCGAGCGTGAGGTTGTACCGCTCCAGGACCTCGTCGATCGTCAGCAGCCCGCCATTGACGGCGGCCACGACCTCGGCCTTGCGCCGAACGACCCAGCGCTTGGTTTCCGGCGAAGGCAGGTCGTCAATCGTCAGCGGCTCACCGAGTGGGCCGATTACCTGTGCCGGACGGATGTCTTGGTTTTCGATCATCTATATCTCTCGGTCGCTTGTTCCCGCGTCGCCTTCTTCTCGGACTTCCATGCAATTCGATGCTTTGCGATGCCCTAAAGCATCAGGGTTAACAGCCCGTTTGCCTTCCTCTACGTCCGAAAAATAGCCCGCAGCCGCATCCGCAAAGCTCGCCGAAAGGCAAGCCTGGTCGCGGCTGAGCACCTGGCGCAAGTCGCGTGCGGCATTGATCCGCGCAGTTAGCTCCTGCCAGCCGATTGCGCGCAAGGCAGAGCCTTCGCTGCGCGAGAAGGAATCCGCAAAGATGGGTTTCGTTTCCAACATGGCTACCGGCTTTACGCCCAAGCTCGTCAAGATTGGGTAAAGCCTCAATTTACCCGGAGTTAGGATTACGTTCACCGTCCAACCGCTGGAAATACGCCAAATCTGCGTGTAGAGGGCGCCAATCCATGGACGATACGCGCATCTTCGATGCCGGGCTCGATGCCGCGGCGCTGTTCGACTTGCCCAAGCCGGCGAGCGAGAGCCGCATCGTCGTGGCCATGTCAGGTGGAGTCGATTCGTCGGTCGTGGCCGCGCTGGCCGCGGCCAGTGGAGCCGAAGTGATCGGCATCACGCTGCAGCTCTATGATTATGGCGCGGCAACGGGGCGCAAGGGCGCTTGCTGTGCAGGCGACGATATTCGCGATGCACGCGCCGTCGCAGACCGGCTTGGCATGGCGCATTACGTTTTCGATCACGAGAGCGCCTTCCGCGAGGAAGTGGTCGAACAGTTTGCCGACGACTATATGGCAGGCCGCACCCCGGTTCCCTGCATCCGCTGCAACATGGGGCCCAAGTTCACCGACTTGCTGCGCATGGCGCGCGAACTGGGTGCCGATTGCCTCGCCACCGGCCATTATGTCCGGCGCGTGGAAGGCGCGGCAGGCGTCGAATTGCACCGGGCAATGGATCCGGCGCGTGACCAGTCATATTTCCTTTATGGCACCACGGAAGAACAGCTCGACTATCTGCGTTTCCCGCTAGGCGGTCTGCCCAAGACCGAAGTGAGGCGCCTGGCCGAGCAGGCAGGGCTGCGCAATGCGGCAAAGCCGGACAGCCAGGACATCTGCTTCGTTCCCGACGGCGACTATGCCAAAATCGTCAAGTCCATGCGGCCCGAAGGCGGCGCGCCAGGCCGCATCGTCCATGCCGAAACCGGCGAGGCGCTGGGCGAACACAAGGGCATCATCCATTATACCGTAGGCCAGCGCCGCGGACTGGAGATCGGTGGTCAGCCAGAGCCGCTTTATGTCGTCGCACTCGAAGCGCAGAGCCGCGAAGTGCGGGTCGGCCCAAAACGGATGCTGGCGGTCGGAGCGGCGAGTTTGATCGAGACCAACCGGATCGGCCCGCTGCCCGATGTCCAGCTAAGCGCAAAAGTGCGTTCGCTGGCCAAGCCGGTGCCGATCACGCTGGAGGGCAAGCTGGGTGATGGTGCGAGTGCCACTATCCGATTCGCCGAGCCGGAATTCGGCGTCGCACCAGGGCAGGCTGCAGTGATCTATGCGGGGGAACGCGTGGTTGGCGGTGGCTGGATTGCGGGCACCGAGCCCGCAGCCTGACCCCATCGGCCCTAATCGTCCCATTCTTTCAGAACGCAGCCGTAACCCTCGCGATAGATTGCGGTGTCGCTGGCAATCAGCGGGAAGCGCGCCGTCACGCTCCTGGCTTCGACATCGTCGACCAGCGTGACCAGTTCCGTGCCTTGGGGCTTGTCCTTCGCGCAATCCTTCATGCCGCGCCCGGCAACGAATCGGCATGAACAGGCGACCCGTGCGGAATAGGCGGTTGCCGCCTGGGCAAAGCCGAGAGCCTGCGCGCGATAGTGAAAGCACAGCGCCGTCACCGCCGTAATGATCGCGAGCAGGATCCAGAGCCCGCGGCGAGGCTTGGAAGGGGATGAGCGAGTGCCGGCTTTAGCCATTGCCAATCGAGTGTCCTTGCGCGAGTGAAGCGAGCCATGAAAATGCGGTCGCTGCTTCCTATCGTCACACTCGCCACGCTGCCAGCCCTCTTTGCTTGCGGCGAGGCACCCCAGATCCCCGACCCTTTGAGCAAGGAGGCGCTGGCCGCCGTCACCGAAGACGCCGGTGCGCCAAAGAAGGACCTGGCGCGCGAAGTCGACGATCTCTTCACCAAGGACGGACAGGGCGAAACGCGGGCCGTGGTGGTGATGGCGAATGGCAAGATCGCCGCCGAGCGCTATTCCGACGGTTACGGCCCGGACACGCGCTTCGTGAGCTGGTCGATGGCCAAGACCATTACAGGCGTGATGATCGGCATGCTGGTGGCGGACGGGCGGCTGCGGCTGGACGAAAGTGCGCCGGTGCCGCTGTGGCAAAGACCGGGCGACCCGCGCGGCGAAATCACTCTGCGGCAATTGCTGCAGATGCGTTCGGGCCTGCGGCACACCGAATCGGGCGATCCGCTCTACGAAAGCTCAGAAGTGCGGATGCTGTTCCTCGACGGGCGCGACGACATGGCGCGCTGGGCGGAAGAACAGCCGCTGGAAGCGGAACCGGGCGCGAAATTCGAATATTCCACCAACACCAGCGTCATCCTGGCCGATATCGCCGCACGCGTTCTGACCGACAGCAGCGATCCCGATGTCCGCCGCAAGGCCGTGGCGGACTATCTCCACGCACGGCTGTTTGGCCCGCTGGGCATGGCATCCATGGTGCCCGAATTCGACCGCAGCGGCACTCTGATCGGCGGCAGCCTGATCCACGGCACCGCGCGCGACTGGGCAAAACTGGGCGAGTTCCTGCGCCGCAAGGGGCAGGCGCCTGGCGGCGAACAGCTCGTCCCGCGAAGCTGGGTGGAGAAGATGGTCACCTCCAGCCCGCGCAGCCCGCAATATGGCTTCCAGACCTGGCTCAACCGTGAATATCGCGAAGCGGGATCGGACAAGGACCACGAACTCTTCCCCGATCGCGCGCCCGCCAGCGTATTTTCGCTGATCGGCCATATGGGGCAATATGTTGTCGTCTCACCTCGCCAGAGGGTGACGATAGTTCGGTTGGGCCATTCGACCCATGCAGAGCGAATGGTGATGCTGCAGCAAATGGCGGATGTGCTGGAACTCTATCCGGAAAGGTAGAACTTACCTTCCACCACGGTCACGCATGGCCCACCCAGCCAGACGCGATCATCTTCAAGCCGCAGCGTCAGGTCGCCGCCGCGCGCAGAGGCCTGGTGCGCGGTGAAGCTGTCGCGGCCCAGTCGCGCTGCCCAGAAGGGCGCAAGCGCGGCATGGGCCGATCCCGTAACGCTGTCTTCATCGATACCTGCGCCGGGAACGAAGACGCGGCTGACGATATCGCTGCGATCGCCCGGTGCCGTGCAGATGAACTGGTCAGTGCCCAATGCCTTGAGGCCGCGCAAATCGGGATCGAGTGCGCGCAGCTGTGCCTCGCTTTCATACAGGTAGATCCCGTGGCGATCCGCGCTGCGCCAGACCTCCTGCGGCTCGGCTCCAATCAGGCTGACTGCTTCGGGCCATGCGCTTGCCTCGGTCGGGATGGCCGGCAGGGAAAGCTCATAGCCCGATTCTGCCCGGCGCACCTCCAGCACGCCCGATTTGCGCGTCCGGAAGGTTACCTCGTCGCCTACGCCGAAATCCTTCGCCCGGCTCAACACGACATGCCCGCTCGCTAGCGTCGCATGGCCGCACAGCGCCACTTCGGCAGCGGGTGCGAACCAGCGCAACACGAAATCTGCCGCACCGCTGGCGTCCTTCAGCAGGAAGGCCGTTTCAGCGAAGCTGTTCTCCTCCGCGATGGCCTGCAGATCCTTGTCGGGCAGCCACCTTTCGAGCAGCATCACTGCCGCCTGATTGCCGCCGAATGGTTGGTCGGAGAAGGCATCGACATGCCAATAGGGAATTGAAGGAATTGCTATTCTCCACGCTCAGGCAGCAGCTCCTCGGCTGCTACGCCTTCTTCGTTGATCAACCCATCCGGATCTGGGTGGATCAGCACCTCGACCCCGGGAAACTCGCCTGCGAGCCGCTCTTCCACCTGATCCATCAGATCATGCGCCTGCGCCACCGTCAGATGCGGATCGACCGCCATGTGGAACTGCACGAAGTCGTGCATCCCGCTGGTGCGCGTGCGCAGATCATGGACCCCGCGGATATCGGGGTGGCGCGCCAGCACGGCGAGGAATTCCTCGCGCCGCTCAAGCGGCCATTCCTTGTCCATCAGATGGTCGAGCGCTTCGCTCGCACCGCGCCACGCGCCCCATGCGAGCCAGGCGGCAATCCCAAGCCCGAACAAGGGATCTGCCTGCGCAAATCCTAGATACTGGTCGAGCACCAGCGCGGCGATGACCGCCAGATTGAGGAACAGGTCCGACTGATAGTGCAAATGGTCGGTCTTTATCGCGATCGATTGCGTCTTGCTGATTACATGCCGCTGCCACAGCAACAGCGCGATCGTGGCAGCAATCGCAACCAGCGATACGATGATGCCTTCTTCAGCCGCCGCAGTTTCGCCGCCCTCGATCAGATGCGTGACGGCCCGCCAGGCAATGCCTCCTGCCGAAAGCGTAATCAGCATGACTTGCAAAATCGCAGCCAGAGCCTCTGCCTTGCCATGGCCGAAGCGGTGGTCTTCATCCGCCGGCATTGAGGCGACCCATACGCCAATCAGTGTCGCAATGCTTGCAACGAGATCGAGTGTCGTATCGGCAAGGCTGCCGAGCATCGCGGTCGAGCCGGTCTGCAAAGTCGCCCAGACCTTGATCACGACAAGGAAGACCGCCGTCGCGATCGAAGCGATCGCCGCGCTACGCGTGAGTGAACCGTGACTCACGGATAAAGCAGGGTGTCGCTCCACCCTTCCTCGCTGCGCGTGAAAAGCCGGCGTTCATGCAAGCGGAAGGGGCGATCCATCCAGAACTCGATTCTGTCAGGCACGAGCCGGTATCCTGTCCAATGCGGCGGACGCGGCACCGGGCCGACCAGATGCCGGGCCGTAACCTTGGCGATTCTGCCCAGAAACTCCGCCCGCGAAGCAAGCGGACGTGACTGGTCCGAAGCATGCGCGCCGAGCTGCGAATCGCGGCTGCGGCTGGCGAAATAGGCGTCGGCCATTGCGGGATCGACTTCGCTGACCTTGCCTTCGATCCGCACTTGTCGGCGCAGGCTTTTCCAGTGAAAAAGCATTGCGGCCTGGGGGTTGGCGGCGATGTCGCTTCCCTTGCGGCTGTGGCCGTTGGTGTAAAAGACAAAGCCCTCCTCATCGGCATGCTTCATCAGCACCATCCGAACCGAAGGTGCGCCATCGGGCGTTGCAGTAGCCAGCGCCACCGCTTCGGGATCGTTCGGTTCGCTTGCGCGCGCTTCGGCAAACCATTGCTGGAACAAGGCCATGGGTTCGCTGGAAGGGATTTCGCTTTGGGCGACACCATCCGTCTGGTCGAGTGTGGGTTCAGGCAAAGGGGGCGTATCCTGCTGGGAAGTTGCACATGCTATACATTCATCTGGCATCTGGAAGAATGCCGGTCCATGCACCAAACCCTACCCCGCTCCTTGGGCTTAGGAAAGCCTGCGATCTTGCGCCTTTGCGCTGTTGCACCTAGCTAACACGCTATGGCCGATCCCTATCAGACCCTTGGCGTCGCGCGCACCGCCTCCGAAAAGGAGATCAAGAGCGCCTATCGCAAACTCGCCAAGGAGCTGCACCCCGACCGTAACAAGGACAAACCCAACGCTGCGGAACGCTTTTCCGACGTGACCAAGGCCTATGATCTGCTGTCGGACAAGGACAAGCGCGCGCAATTCGACCGTGGCGAGATCGACGGTGACGGCAACCCTGCCAATCCCTTCGCGGGAATGGGCGGCGGGGGTGGGTTTCGACCCGGCGGAGGAGGCCAGCGCGGTTTCCGGCCCGAAGACTTCCAGGGCTTCGGCGGCGGCGAGGACATGGACCTGGGTGATCTGTTCGAAGGGCTGTTTGGCGGGGGTGCGCGGCGTTCTTCAGGCATGGGCGGATTCGGCAGCCAGCGGCGACGACCGCCTCCGCCGCGCAAGGGTGCCGATATCAATTATCGTCTGGCGGTCTCTTTCATCGATGCGGCCGCGCGCAAGGATCAACGCATAACCCTGGCCGATGGCAAGACGATCGACCTCAAGCTTCCTGCAGGTGTCGAGGATGGCACGCAGATGCGGCTCAAGGGCAAAGGGCAGGAAGGTCCCGGCGGCTCGGGCGACGGGCTGGTGATGGTAGAGGTCGGCGGGCACCCCTTCTATCGCCGTGACGGCGACAATATCCGCATGGACTTGCCGATCACGCTCGACGAAGCGCTGAACGGCGCCAAGGTCAAATGCCCTACGGTCGATGGGCCGGTAATGCTGACGATCAAGCCCGGCACCAATGGTGGCACGGTTATGCGGCTCAAGGGCAAGGGCTGGAGCACCAAGACCGGCGACCGCGGCGATCAGCTCGTGACGCTCGAGATCCAGATGCCCGAGGATATCGAAGAACTGGCCAAACGGCTCGAAGGCTGGCAGGACAGCGGCAATCCGCGCGCAAAGCTAGGAGTCTAGGTTGCATCGTTTCGAGCTTCCGCAACCGGAAGAGCGAGAGGTCCATTCACTCTCGCCCGAGGCGCGGCGGCAGGAAGCGCGGACGCTTCGCGGGCATGTGATCCATCATGTCGGCCCGGGGACGCGGGCCTTCGAAGTCGCCAAGCGCACGGCTATCGGCACCTTTAACGACGGCTTCATCCACGCCGGGAATCTGGCCTATCTCGCCATGTTGGCGATTTTCCCTTTCTTCATCCTGGGTACGGCACTCTTCGCGCTGCTGGGTGATGCTTCGCATCAGGATGCGCTGGTCAAAATGATCGTGGCCAATATGCCGCCAACAGTCGCCCGCACGATCGAACCCGTCGCACGCGATGTCATTGAAGCGCGAACGGGTTGGCTGCTGTGGGCAGGTGCGCTGGTGGCCCTATGGACGGTGACCAGCCTGATCGAAACGATCCGCGACATCCTGCGCCGTGCCTATGGGACGCAGGCGACTCGTGCTTTCTGGAAATACCGGCTCATTTCAACCGGCTTCACGCTGGGCGCGGTGATCCTGCTGGTGCTGTCGCTCTTCGCGCAAGTGCTGATCGCAACGGCGCAAGAGGTGATCGAAGCGCGGATGCCCGAGCTGATGATCTACCTCAACGAATTGCAGCTTTCCCGCATGGTTCCGGCTGCAGCGCTTTTCGGCTCGCTCTACATGCTGTTCTATACGCTGACGCCGACGGCCTATCGTGCGAAGCGCTATCCCAAATGGCCCGGCGTGTTGTGCATCACGGTGTGGTGGATCGCCGTCGCCAGCGCACTCCCGCCAGTGCTGCGCAGCTTCTTCACCTATAATCTCACCTATGGCAGCCTGGCAGGAATCATGGTGGCGCTATTCTTTTTCTGGCTGCTGGGACTAGGAATGGTTATCGGGGCGGAGCTCAACGCCGCATTGGCCGTAACGCCGGAAGAAGAGCAGCTTTCGGAGGCGACGGCGGAAAACGAGGAGGAAACCGCATGAGCGGTCTGATGCAGGGAAAACGTGGCCTCATCATGGGGCTGGCCAATGACAAATCGCTTGCCTGGGGGATCGCGAAGAAGCTGCGTGAGCATGGCGCGGAGCTGGCCTTTTCCTATCAGGGTGATGCGCTCAGGAAGCGTGTCGAGCCGCTGGCCGGACAGCTCGGATCGGATCTGCTGATCGAATGCGATGTCTCGGACATGGAAGCGCTCGACGCGGCCTTCGATGCGCTCAAGGCGCGCTGGGACCGGCTCGATTTCGTGGTCCACGCAATCGGCTATTCCGACAAGAACGAGCTACGCGGGCAATATGTCGACACAAGCCTCGACAATTTCCTGATGACCATGAACATCTCGGCCTATTCGCTGGTCGCGGTCGCCAAGCGAGCATCGGAAATGATGCCGCCGCTGGAAGAAGACGGAAGCGGTGGCGGATCAATCCTCACGCTGACCTATTATGGCGCGGAGAAGGTCGTGCCGCATTACAATGTGATGGGGGTGGCGAAAGCCGCGCTGGAGACCAGCGTGCAATATCTTGCCAACGATTTGGGACCGCGGAACATTCGCGTTAACGCGATCAGCGCGGGGCCGATCAAGACGCTGGCCGCGAGCGGGATCGGCGATTTCCGCTACATCCTCAAGTGGAACGAGCTCAATTCACCGCTGCGCCGCAATGTCACGATCGACGATGTCGGCGGGGCCGGGCTGTATTTCCTCTCCGACCTCTCATCGGGCGTGACGGGCGAAGTGCACCATGTCGACAGCGGCTATCACGTGGTCGGCATGAAGCAGGAAGACGCGCCGGATATCGCGCTGGGGTGATGAGAGGGCAGCTTCGGACTTAAGAGCGCCAGATCGCACCCTCTGTGGCACCGCCTCTTTCAGTCAGAGTCAGGGCTTGACGATCTCGATGCTTTGAATCGTTCCGCTAAGTGCGGACCTTCCCGACCATGCGCGCGCATTTATCGCAAGGATCATGTGCTCGCAGTCCTGGGGAAGCGATTCGATGCGGAAGCCATCGGCACCGTTGCTGAAACGCTCATCGTAAAAGGGGGTCTGCGAATTCGCACAGAGGAGTTGCAGCCGCACGTCACGCAATTGATCTGCAGGCGAGATCCTGTTTGCGTTGCGAATTTCGAAGGGAGGTTCGGGGGTCCTCAGCAGCCGCGCGGCAATAATGCCGCCCTTGCCCGGACGAACGGAAAGCTCCAGCTCCTTGCCATCGGCGCTCTGCTGCGCGCGAAAGCCTGTCTGGTCGACGAATCTCCAATCGAACGGCGGATAGGCGGACTTCCAGTCAAGCAATCCATATCTGCCCAGGCCGGTATCCGAGCCGGAGACCCGGCGATACAGGGCTTCGGCGCCCGCGATGTCCCCTTGCCCGGCAAGCCCAGCAATCAAGCGGCGGTCGAAATTTTCGTCATCGACAAATACATCCTGCCTGAGGACAGCGAGATTCGGGAGGATTTCTCGTTGACCAACGGCGAAGTTCAGGAATCGCTGGTGCCAGGGCGAGCTTCCGTCGAGCATGTTGGCAAAAAGCGGAATGGTCTCTTCCTCGCCTAGCGCTTCGACAAGTACGGGAAAGAACTCGCGCGAATATTCCGGATTGACCCGCAAGATCTGGTCGAGCGTCTCGATCGTGCGCGGATAGTTCCGTTCGGCGATATGTTCCTGCAGAACCAGGCCCTGGAGAAAGAGATCGCGCCGGTTGATCTGCGAAGCCACGTCGAGGATGGCGCGACGTTTGGCTTCCTCTGGCTGCGCCAGTGCGAGAATGGCGTATGCCTTGGGGACGAGCGGGTCGGAGAGCACCGCAGCAACTGCGATGTCGGCAGCCTGGCGGGCCGCTTCCGGGGCATCGTCAGGTTCCGTTATACCCGCTGTAAAGGTCTTGGCGGCGAGCTGTTCGCGCGCGAGGCCATTTGCAGGAAAGAGCGAGACGGCGAAATCGGGCGCCGTCCTGGTCGTCACGCTGCTTGCAGCCTGGGCACCAAGCATCAAGGCAAGCAGTATACCAATCGCAGACGCCGCCAGGAGACGAGGCCAGTTTCTCACCTTCATAAGAGAATTGCCTCCCCGGCCTCGTTACTCTGCCGCTTGGGGCACAGCATCGTCTCCGTAGCCATAGCCGTAACCATAGCCATAACCATAACCGTAAGCGGCGCCGTGTTCATCGAGCTTGGTGACAAGTGCACCATAGACCTGTGCGCCGGTTCGGCGGAGACGATTGAGAGAGGTCTCGATCGCACGCAGTTTGATGCGATCGGACTCGATTGCGTAGATCACGCCATCGACTGCCCGCGAAAGTTCGATCGCATCGGCGAGCGAAAGCATCGGCGCACCATCGACAATAATCTGATCGTAATTGTGTCGAGCTTCTTCAACTATCTGCGCGAAACGCGAACTTGCGAGAAGCTCAACCGGGTT
>NZ_JBNKWF010000002.1:113416-189730 GCF_050299635.1 Altererythrobacter sp. | reverse complement strand
CTGCGTTGTTGCAGCCTAGCGGGGGCACAGGTGGTCGAGATCATAACAAGGCTGCGCGATTTCCGCCTGGTGCGGTATCTCTTCGCGAGTGCCGGTGCATTGGCGGTCGACATGGGCACATTTCTCGCGCTGCTGGCGTTGGGAATGATGTCGGCTCCGGCGGCGGCCGCAGGCTATTCGATGGGGATCCTTGCCCATTGGCTACTTTCCAGCCGCACCGTGTTTCAGGATTCGGTCGCCAGGCGCGGGGCTGAACGCACGCGTCAGAAGGCGCTGTTCGTTATATCCGCATTGCTGGGTCTGGGCCTGACGACGCTTGTGGTCGGGCTGGGTGACTGGAGCGGGCTCGATCCGCGCCTTGCCAAGCTGGCAGCGATCGTCCTGAGCTTCGCCCTCACCTATCTCCTGCGCAAGAGCGTCGTCTTTCGCGGCAAGGCGACCGACCAATGAACCCGGACGGGCGCCTGCGTACGGGCGAGAAGCCTATACGGTCGATTCTCCTTGTGTGGATCGGTGTGAGCGCCCTGGTTACGCTCCTGGCTCTTCCCAGACTCCTCCATGGAAGTCTGCCAGGTCCGGACGATGCCTTGAGGCTGGTTCAGGTGCGCGATCTGCTGGCCGGGCAAGGCTGGTACGATTTGCACCAATACCGCATCGCACCGCCTGATGGAGCGCTCATGCACTGGTCTCGCATAGTGGATGCGCCGCTGTGGCTGTCCATGCAATTGCTTGAGCCGATTTTCGGCACCGCATGGGCAGAACAGATCGCAATGTTCGCCATACCCTTGCTGGTGTTCCTGCTCATCATGCTGGTGGTGGGCCGGCTGGCCTGGCGCCAGTTCGATACAGAAACCGCGATCTTCGCCTGCCTCGCTCTGGGCCTCTGCCCGCTTGTGCTGAAGCAGGTACAACCGATGCGGATAGATCACCATTCCTACCAGCTTCTTGCGGTCGCAGTCGCGGCCTGGGCGATCTCCTGGCGTTCAGCCTGGCGCGGCGGCCTGGCCGCAGGGGCTGCCCTGGGGGTAGGGGTAATGGTCTCGCTTGAGACTCTGACCATGGTCGCAGGTGTTGGCGCAATCCTGGCGCTGCGCTGGTTTCGCGACGATGAGCAACGCTGGTGGCTGACCGCTTATATGAAGGGCCTGGCGCTCACGCTTGCGGTTGTGTTCATGCTCACGCGCGGATTGCCGGATCTGGCAGAACATTGCGATGTGATTTCGCCCGCACATATCGGTTTCTTCGTGATCACTGCACTGGGCACGGGTGCTATTGCGGCATGTCCGCAATTGCCGCGAGGTCCCCTATTCGCAGCATTCGCCGTTGCAGGTGCAATCGGGCTGGCCTTCTTCAGCTTTGCCGCACCGCAATGCCTGGGCGCACCTTTTTCGAACCTCGATCCGTTGGTGCATGATCTCTGGTACATGAACGTTAGTGAGGGCATGCCTATCTGGCACCACTCTCTGGATGAAGGCCTGCCTCCGTTGGCTCAGGCGATCATTGCGCTCGGAGCCTCTCTGGCGATTGCAGCGCGCCAGCGCGACTGGCTGCGCCAATGGTGGCTGGAATACAGCCTGCTGCTCGCAATGGCGACGCTCGCAGGCGTGATGACCTTCCGCTCCTTCGCCTTTGCCGGGGTGGTAGGGGCTGTCCCGCTCGGCTGGCTCATCCGGCAGTTGCTGTTGCGCCTCCGCCATTCGAAGCGGTTTGTACCGAAACTGGCGAGCACCGTGTTCATCCTTATTGCATTGATGCCGGGTGCGCCGATCACACTGGCCCGGAATATTGCCCCCGGGGAAGCTGCAACCGAATTGGAAACCCACGGTGCGAGCGAAGGCGCGAGCGCTGCATCAAGTGTGGTGGACTCCACTTGTGGACTCTATGATCAGGCGCCTGTGCTGAATCACTTGAAGACCGGCACAATCTTTGCCCCGCTTGATCTGGGGCCGGCGATCCTGCTCAAGACAGATCATTCCGTGGTTGCGACGTCGCATCACAGGGCCGAGATGGCCATGCATGATGTGATCGAGGCCTATATCTCGGACGAGGCACGTGCGCATGAAATCATCAAGAGGCGCAATGCAGATTATGTCGTGCTGTGCGACGATCTGACGGAGCCGCAACTCTATTCTCGACGCGGCGGGACAAATGGATTCATGACCCTGCTTATGAACGGTCGCGCACCCGAATGGCTCGAACCGCTCGATATTGGAGCCCCGCCTTCACTCCATGTCTGGCAGGTCAAGCAGGCCGGAAATCCATCGCCAACCCGTTGATGCAATGCCGCTTCCCGGTCGGGGGCGGTCCATCGCCGAAGATATGGCCCAGGTGCCCGCCGCAATCGGCGCAATGAACTTCGGTGCGCCGCATGCCGAAAGTCGTGTCGGTCGATGTGCCCACGGCACCGGGCAGCGCTTTCCAGAACGAAGGCCAGCCGGTGCGGCTGTCATATTTGGTCGTGGACGAATAGAGCTCGTTGGCGCAGCCCGCGCAGATGAAAGTGCCCTTGCGCTTCTCGTGGAGGAGCGGCGAAGTGAAGCGGCGTTCCGTCCCCGCTTCACGCAGGATCCAGAATTCGTCTTTGGTCAGCCGTTTGCGCCATTCGGCTTCGCTACGCTGGATCGGGAAGCTCTTTGCTTCCGCGGGAGACGAGCCACAGGCAGCCAATAGCGGGACGGCAATGGAGACGCTCGCACCGGCGAGCAGGCGCCGCCGCGTCGTCGATGTCTGGTGCATGGTCAAACCTCTCAGGCTTTACGGTTCACCTGTAAATACGCGGCAAGCCCGCGAAAGGTTTCACCTTGGTCAGAACTTCGTCAGTTCGACTTCCATCTTGCGGAAGCCATGGACGAAGTTTGCCCGCACGCGCTCGACATCGCCCGCGACATGCACACGCATGCGGCGCTTGTGCATTTCTTCCAGCAGGATGCGTAGCTGCAATTCGGCCAGCCGCGCGCCAACGCAGCGGTGAATGCCATAGCCAAAGCTGATGTGGCGGCGGGCATTCTCGCGCGTGATGTCGAGCTTGTCGGGGTTCTCGAACACTTCCTCGTCACGATTGGCGGAAAGATACCACAGCACCAGCTTGTCACCTTTGGCGATCTTGCTGCCGAACACCTCTGTGTCTTCGGTCGCGGTGCGCCGCATATGCGCCAGCGGGGTCTGGTATCGGATGCATTCCTGCACCGCATTGGGGATCAGATCCGGATTTTCCTCGAACAGTTTGCGCTGGTCGGGAAACTTGTCGAAAGCATGGATGATGCCCGACATGGTGTTGCGGGTGGTGTCGTTCCCGCCCACGATCAGCAGCACCAGATTGCCCATGAACTCCTGCGGATCCATCTGGTTCATCGCGGGCGAATGGACCATCATGGAAATGAGGTCGTTGCCACCCTCCTTCTGGGCGCGATCTGCCCAGAGCATCTGGAAATAGCCTGCCATTTCGCGCAGGATGCCCTGGCGCTGCTCGTCCAGGTCGCGGACCAGCGCCAGCTCGGTATCGCCCGCCCAATCCGACCAGAAAGTCAGCAATCGGCGGTCTTCCCACGGGAAGTCGAACAGAATCGCGAGCATCCCGGTGGTCAGCTCTATCGAGACCTTGTCGACCCAGTCGAACACTTCGCCATAAGGTAGCGTGTCGAGCAATTCGCCGGTGCGCTGGCGCACTTCACCTTCCATCTTGGTGATTTCGCCGGGGGTGAATTTGGGGGCAACGGTACGGCGTTGCCCGGTGTGTTTGGGCCGGTCCATGGCAATGAACATCGGCAGTTCGAACCGCTCGCCGCCCCTGGCAATGACTTCTTCGTCATCGAGCCGGTTGAGGATGGTGATGCCGCCATATTCCCAGCTGGAAGAGAACAGTTCTGGCAGCGATTCAATATGCTGGATCGCCTTGTGGCCCACGACGTTCCAATGCGGGCCGAACGGGCTTTCGGCTATGTAATGGAGAGGCCCCTCGGCGCGCATCTTGGCGAAAATCGGCTGCCAGCGATCTTCCACATAGATGTCGGATCGGCTGACGTCGTAAGGGTTGGTGAATGCCGGCAGTTCTTCGGGATGTTGCGCAAAATGCTCCTTCAGCGCCTTGTACGCGCTGGGCGCAGTGGTCCATTGCGGCTTGTCCGTGACCAGGGTCGCCATCATTCTCTCCCGATTGCGGCGAGTCCGTCTCGCTCGTAACGCAAGCCATCCTGAGCCTATTTACAGCGATGTCAATAGTGGGTTTCGATTTGCGACTTACTTCTGCGTTCTGCCGGCCTGGCCCTTCGCCGGAAGCAGGCGACGCAGCAGGCTTAGCTTCGGTCGGGCCCGCCCCGCGCTGCCAGACTTCATCACGCGTTTGCGGAACAGCCACGAACCCCAGTGGATGAAGAGTACGACCCACAGCATCTGATAAACGAATGCGATCGCATGCGGCCACAGCTCGACATGTTGCGCCGCACGGGCGGTCATGGCGAATGGCGAGCTAAGCGGGAAGAGTATCGCCGCCAATTCGAGGAGTGGCGCCCCGTCGACCAGCGTGAAGCTGGCGAAAAAGAATATGAAGAGCTGCAGCATGGTGACCGGCATGGAAAGCGTCTGCACTTCGCGCACCGTGCTGGCGAGCGCGCCGATGGCAAGGAAGATCGAACCGATCAGCAGATAGCCCATCGAAAAATTGATTACGAACAACAGGCAGAACAGCGGCCAGCCGACGCCCGGATCAGGCATGCCGATCAGCAATTGCTTGATCCCGCCGAAATCGCCCGCGAGCAGGATGACAAGGCCGACCGCGCTGAACCACACCGCTATTCCCGCCAGCGAAACGGCCAGCATGGCGAAGAGCTTGCCCAGAAACACGGCCTCCATCGGCAGGGCGGCCGCGAGAATTTCGATGATCTTGTTGGCTTTCTCTTCCACCAGGTTCGACAGGACCATGCCCGCCAGCAGCATCATCAGCAGGAACAGCAGCGTCATGGATATCTGCGCAGTGTCCTGCCGCTGATCCTTGGTCCTTGCACCGCTGCTCTGAGTGATCTCGGTCTGTAGCGCCGGATAGGAAAGCTCGCCGCCACCCCGCGCCAGGGCAAGGTGCATCGTCACAAAGCCGCGCCAGGCACCAAGCCGTTCGGGCGTCCCGGTCAGCACCGGGTTTTCGAGCGTCCCCGTCAAGGTCGCGCCATAACGCCCGCTGCTGTCCGCCAGCAGCGCTGGCACGTCGATTGCGCCGATTTCCTCGACCGGCTTGTAATAGCGGAAATGCGGGATGCGTCCGTATCCCAGCTCGGCCTCGATCTTGTGATGTGCTGCACTGAAAGCGGCGGTGTCGCTGGCCGGCATCTGCATCGCGATCACGACCTCGTTCGCGCGATCCTTTGCTGCGTTACCCAGCCCGCCCGACATCATGAAGACCACAGCCGGGAACAATGGGCCGAGCAGGAAGAACAGGAAGCTGCGGCTGAACAGGATCGCCTTGAAATCGCGGCGGGCCACGACATAGGCGGCCTGCAGGCGCGACAGCCGGGCGTTTTGAGGCATGGTTTCGCTCATCGGTCGAACTCCGCCTCAATGTCCGCTTCCAGCGCGCGCGCCGCCGCTTCACCGGCGATATGCACAAAGGCATCGTGCAGCCCCGCACGTTCGATCGAGAGCGAAAGAATGCCAGCATCGCCTTCGATCAACTGCCTCAGCAGGGGCTCGACGCCGGTTTCAGGCAACGGAAAATAGAAGAAATCACCTTCGCGGCGGGTGTCTGCCGGTAGTGCAGAGGTCCAGGCGCCTTCGCGTGCGCGGGTCTCGAGGCGGACCTGTGCCGGGATACGGTCACGCGCGGCCTCGACCGATCCGGCATAGGGCACCTTGCCCCCGGCGATAATCGCAACACCTTCGCACAGGCGTTCGGCGTGGTGGATTACATGGGTCGAGAAAATCACCGTCGTACCCTGTGCCGCGAGCTCGCGAATCATCCGTTCAAGTTTGCCCTGGTTGATCGCGTCGAGACCGCTGAAAGGTTCGTCCAGCACAACCAGCCTCGGGCGGTGCACCAGAGTGCCGAGCAACTGTACCGTCTGCGCCATGCCTTTGGACAATTGGCGGATCGTGCGTTCGGCCGCATGGCCCAAATCGTGCCGTTCAAGCAATTCGAGCCCGCGCTTGCGCCCTTCCTCCAGCGAGAGGCCACGCAGCGCGCCCATGAAAGCGATAGCTTCGATCGCCTTCATCGCCGGATAGAGGCCGCGTTCCTCCGGCAGGTAACCGATCAGGCGGGCAATATCGTGCGGATTGTCATGCCCGAATACGCGCCGCACACCTTCGTCCGGGTCGATAATGCCCAGCAGCATCCGCAAGGTGGTGGTTTTCCCGGCGCCATTCGGCCCCAGCACGCCGTAGATCGCGCCTTGCGAAACGCTCAGATCGACCCCGTCGACAGCCAGCGTGCCGTCGAATCGTTTGACCAGGCCACGCGCCTCGATCGCCAGAGGGTGCGTGCCTCCATCGGGAGAATTGCCCGGTTCGATGTGATCGCCTACCGACATGTCCATACCGCCCTGTTAACTTTGAGGGCTGAACGGGAGCAACCCCAAGCTTGGTTAACGCCGCCGAAATCATTCGCATGCGTAGCGACCTGGCCGATGAAGCCAGGCGGCTGGGCTTCGCCTCTGTGGGTTTTGCCCTGGCGCAGGAAGACCGCCTGCGTGCGGAACGCCTGCAGCAATGGCTGGGCGAGGGGAATCACGGCTCGATGGAGTGGATGGAAACGCGTGCGGACGTGCGGCGCTCACCAGAGGCGCTATGGCCCGAGGCGAAGAGCGTGATAGCGCTGGGCATGAGCTACACACCCGATTGCGATCCGCTGGCGCTGGAGGCGCATCCCGACCGGGCACGGATTTCCGTCTATGCTCAGGGCAAGGACTATCACGATACGGTCAAGAAACGGCTCAAGGCATTAGCGCGCTGGATGATCGGGCAGGCTCCCGAGAGCGAACTCAAGGTCTTCGTCGATACTGCGCCTGTGATGGAAAAACCGCTGGGCGAAGCGGCAGGCATTGGCTGGCAGGGCAAGCACACCAATCTGGTCAGCCGCGAGCATGGCAGCTGGCTGTTCCTGGGCGCGATCTTCACTACGATCCCTTTTGCCCCCGATGCGCCACATGACGACCGCTGCGGTTCCTGCGACGCATGCCAGGCTGCCTGCCCGACCGATGCCTTTCCCGCGCCCTACAGGCTCGATGCGCGGCGCTGCATTTCCTATCTCACGATCGAGCACAAGGGGCCGATTCCTGAGGAACTACGCGAGGCGTTGGGCAATCGCATCTATGGCTGCGACGATTGCCTGGCCGTTTGCCCGTGGAACAAGTTTGCGAGCAGCGCGGCGCGCCATCGGGATTTCCTGCCGCGCGCAGAACTGGCCGCGCCACGGCTCGCCGAATTGCTGACGCTCGACGATGCAGGTTTCAGGAAGTTCTTCTCCGGCTCGCCGATCAAGCGGATCGGGCGCAATCGATTCGTCCGCAATTGCCTCTATGCTGCCGGGAACAGCGGGGACGCGTCGCTACAGCCAGCCGCCCGGGCGCTTTGCGAAGACCCGGATCCGGCGGTGGCAGACGCGGCGCGGTGGGCGCTGGAGCGGCTTGTTGCGCTCTGATCCAGCACCCGGCTCCGGCCCTCTCCCCCTCCCAGCCACCCGATATTGTCTCCGGGTAGCCTATCGGGTGGCTGGGAGGGGGAGAGGGCAGGCACCGAATATCAACAGGTTCTAGAGCAACTCCTTGAGCGGAATCTCGGGATTGGCGAGCGCGTCCAGATCGACATTGTCGGCGCCGGCTTCGATCAGCTTGCGCCCCTGGACGTAATCCTTGGTGTTGTTGACGCAATCGAAGGCGATCGGCTTGCCTTCCTTGAGATAGGCGACCGTGAACTTTCGGGTCGCCGGATCTCCGCGCAGCACCGTCTGGTCGTAATCGAGATTCAGGCCGGCGGTCTGCAATTTCAAATCATACTGGTTCGACCAGAACCACGGCAGCGCGTGATAGGGTTGCCTGTCGCCCATGATCGCGCGCGCGACGGTATTGGCCATGTCATTGGCGTTCTGGACCGACTCGAGCCGGATCACGGCCTGGTTGGCAAAGTCGTTCGCATGGGCGGCGCAATCGCCGATCGCGAAAATGTCATTGAGCGAAGTTCGGCAATAGACGTCCACATCTACGCCGTTGGAACCGGCGGCACCTGCAGCGATCAGGGGCGCGACGGCGGGGACGATACCGATCCCGACAACCACCATTTCGCACGGGATCACTTCGCCACTGGCCAGGCGGACGCCGGTGACATTGCCATCATCCCCTTCGATCGATTCGACCATCGCTTCCAGCCGCAGGTCGACGCCCTGGCGGCGATGCTCATCCTGATAGAAGGCCGAAAGTTCCTCGCCTGCCACCCGCGCAAGCACGCGCGGCAGGGCCTCGAGCAAGGTGACCTCGCAACCGAGCTTGCGCAGCACCGCTGCTGCTTCCAGCCCGATATAGCCGCCGCCGATGATGACTGCCCGCCTGGCTCCGTTCTCGAGCGCTTCCATCATCGCATCGGCATCGCGCTTGTCGCGCACGGCGAACACGCCCTTCAGGCTGGCGCCGGGGCAGGACAGGCGCCGTGGATCGCCCCCGCCGGCCCAGATCAGCTTGCGATAACCGATCCTGTCACCATTGCTGAGTACGACTTCGTGTGCGACCGGGTCGACTTCGGTCACGGCACTGCCCAGTTGCAGGGTAATGCCCTTGTCTGCCCAGAACTGCTCGGGGCGGATCATGATCCGTTCGAACGGTTTGTCCCCGGCAAGGTATTCCTTGGATAGCGGCGGGCGCTCATAGGGCGGAACGCTGTCGCGCCCCAGCATCAGGATGGAATCTTCGTGCCCTTGCTGGCGCAGTGCAATTGCCGCCTGCGCCGCGCCGTGGCCCGTCCCCACGATGACGATGTCAGCCTTGTCCATGCGCGCCTGCGTTGTCGCAAAATCGGCTGGCGTCAAGTGTCAGGCGGCATTCGGTTCCGGCATTTGGTCCTAGCGTTCGAGCAAATTGCGCGCCTGGCTGGCTATCTGGGCGAGCATTGCAGGCGCCACGGTCGAATGGCTTTGTGCTCTGCCGATCATCGCGCGGAACTGCCGGATGGCCGGATCGTTGCGGATGGCCCATTCCTCGACCGTTTCTTCCGGAGCGGACTTCCCGCTCTTGCGGCGCATGATCCGGCGGAGAAATTCGATCCGCATCTGCTGGAAGTCACGGGCCAGCCCTGCGACCAGAAGGCGTTCCCACACATCGGAAGAGTTCATCAGTGCCGCGGTGCCCTGAGCCCAGTCGATGCCCAGCCGCGCGCCGATCGAGGTGAAGGCGCGGGTCAGCTGTTTCGGCGCTATCCCGGTCTCCGCGGCAAGCCGGGCCAGTCCAACCGAACCGTCGAGCTCGAACAGTCGCGTGACCTTGCCGGCGAGCTTTTCAGGCGCACCGGCCGCAACGAAGCTTTCCAGCATTGCCGACGAATGCTTGCGCCATTCGGTGGTGAGCAATTCGTCGAGCGAATCCGACAGGATGCCCACGCCCTTGCCCAGATCGCTGTGCAATTCTTCCGGTCTGACCTGACCTGCGGTGGTGCGCAGAATGTCCGACATCAGGTTGGTGGCGGCAGCCGCCTGCCGCTCGAACAGCATCAGCCGGGCGGTTTCGCCCATGGGCGCTTCGTCAAGCTCGCGCCACAGCGATTCGAGATCGAACAGCTTTTCAGCCGCGACGAATGCAGCAGCGACTTGCGACAGTTGGACGCCTTCTTCCTCGGCGAGCTGGAAGGGATGCACCAGCCCGATGCGATTGACGAGCCGGTTGGCAAGTTCGGTCGCGATCAGTTCGCGCCGCAGCCTGTGCTCGCGGATCTGCTTGGCGAATTTTGCCTGCATCGGAGCGGGGAAACCGGCGATCAGCTTGTCTTCCATCGCCGGGTCATCGGGCACCGGGCTCGCTTCGATTGCGTCCTGCAGGACCAGCTTGGCCGATGAGAGCAGGACCGCCAGCTCCGGCCGGGTCAACCCGATGCCATCGCTCGCCCGGCGCAGCAGCGTTTCGTGATCGGCGAGACCTTCCGTCTTGCGGTCCAGCGCGTCCATGTCTTCAAGCGTTTCGATCAGGCGCAGATGCGATGCGACCGATCGTGCCTTGCCCGATTCCGCGACCGAGAGCGCCAGCGCCTGCAGTCGATTGTCTTCCAGCACTATCGCCGCGACTTCATCGGTCATCGCTTCGAGCAGCGTGTTGCGCGCCTTGGCCGAAATCTTGCCTTCACGCGCGGCTGCCGCGAGGGCGATCTTGATATTGACCTCGTTATCGGAGCAATCGACGCCCGCCGAATTGTCGATGAAGTCGGTATTGAGGCGACCACCCTTGAGCGAGAAGGCGATGCGCCCGGCTTGCGTGACGCCCAAATTGGCCCCTTCGCCAATCACCCTGGCACGCACATCAGACGCGTCGACCCGTAGCGTGTCGTTGGCAGGATCGCCGACCTGGACGTTGTTCTCGGTCTCGGCCTTGATGTAGGTGCCGATTCCGCCGAACCAGACCAGGTCGACTGGCGACTTGAGGATCGCGCTGATCAGCGCGTCGGGCTCGATATCCCTGTCTTCGATGTCCAGCGCCTTGCGCGCCTGGGCTGACAGCTTGATGCGCTTCGATTCGCGCGAGAACACGCCGCCGCCCCTGGAAATCAGTGTCGGATCGTAGTCCTCCCAGCTCGAACGGGGCAGGTCGTAAAGTCGCTTGCGCTCGGTCCAGCTACGGGCCGGATCGGGATCGGGATCGATGAAGATATGCCGGTGGTCGAACGCCGCGACCAGCTTGATCGCTTTCGACAACAGCATGCCGTTGCCGAACACATCGCCCGACATATCGCCGCACCCCACGACGCGCACCGGATCCTTCTGCACGTCGATCCCCATTTCCAGGAAATGACGCTGGACGGAAACCCAGGCGCCGCGCGCCGTGATCCCCATCGCCTTGTGATCGTAGCCATTCGAGCCGCCGCTGGCGAAGGCGTCGTCGAGCCAGAAGCCTGCCTGTTCGGCAATAGCGTTGGCGACATCGGAGAAGCGCGCCGTGCCCTTGTCCGCGGCGACCACGAAATAGGGGTCTTCGCCGTCATGCGCGATGACGCGATCCGGGTGGACGACCTTGCCGCCCACAATATTGTCTGTGACGGACAGCAGCGTGCGGATGAATACCTCGTAGCTTCCCTGTCCTTCAGCCGCCCAACCGTCGCGATCCTTCGTCGGCGAAGGTAGCAGCTTGGGATAGAATCCGCCCTTGGCCCCGGTCGGAACGATAACTGCGTTCTTGACCCTCTGTGCCTTCATCAGGCCCAGGATCTCGGTGCGGAAATCATCGCGCCGGTCGGACCAGCGCAATCCGCCGCGCGCGATGGGGCCCGAACGCAGGTGGATGCCTTCAACCCGCCGCGAATAAACGAAGATTTCGCGCCAGGGGATCGGCTTGGGAAGGCCGGGAACCATGCTCGAATCGATCTTGAAGGCGAGCGCTTCGCTGGCAGCCGGGGCGAAGCAGTTGGTGCGCAGGATGGCGCCGATCAAGGCGTAGTAGAGGCGCAGCAACCTGTCGTCGTTGATTGCCGCTACCTTGCTCAAGCCGCGCCGGAACGCATCCTCGGACTGCTTCACCGCAGCCTTTCGGTCGCCTGCGAAATCGGGATCGTGTCGCGCAATGAACAGGTCGATCATCGCACGGGTCACATGCGGCGCAGCGCGCAGGGCATCTACCACTGTATAGATGGTAAAGCCCATCCCTGCCTGACGGAGGTAGCGATAGAAAGCGCGCAGCCACTCCGCCTGTTGCGCGGTCAGAGCAGCGCCAACCACCAGCCGGTTGAACGGATCGTTTTCTGCCTTGCCTGTCAGCACGGCGGTGATCGCCCGTTCGATCACATCGGCGCGGTCGAACAATGGGCCCGAGCTGTCGCCTTCGGGCAGAGCCAGCGTGAAATCGTGGATCATGCCCAGTTCGCCGCCATCGAGCCCGGTCGGTATTTCAGACAAAACCCGGAAGCCGAAATTCTCCAGCGCAGGCACCGCATCGGACAGCGGCAAGGCGCCCTTGTGCTGGTAGATCTTGAGCCGGAGCTGGTCGTCGGGATCGCCATCGCGCAAGAACATGCGGACATCGCGATTTCTATCCGGATGCGCGTCGAGCGCGCGCAGTCGCAGCAGGTCCGAGGCTGCCTCGTCCGGGCCGTGAATGCTGCGATAGGCTGATGGGAAAGCTGCCGCGTAGCGCGCAGCGATCGCAGCGGCGCGGTTTGGCTCCTCATGCTCGGCCAGATGCTTTTCGACCGCTTCGTTCCATCCGCGCAGCATGTCCCGCAACCGCGCGTCGAGCTCTTCTTCACTGGCGAGATTCTTCGCGTTCCGGATATCGAGCACAAAGCGCAGCATGGCGAGCGTTCCGCCTTCGACTTCAAAGCTCCAGTCCAGCCGTTGCGTTCCATCGCTGCCTGTCAGCAGATCCTCGATTTGCAGGCGCGCCTGTGTTGAAACCAGCTCGCGCGGAAGCCAGACGAAGGCAAAGCGATGGCGAGCGAGAGGCGCTTCTACCAGGATGAGCCGCGGGCGAGGGCGGTCGACCAGGCTCATCATGGCTGTCGCTACACGCGCGACATCGGCCTCGTTGAAGCTCGTCAGCAGATCGTGCGGCAATGCGGTCAGGGCGTGGACCAAAGCCTTGCCGGCATGGCTTGACGGCTCGAAACCCAACCCCTGCGTCAACCTTTCGAGTGCGATCCTGAGGCCTGGCACCTTGTGCGGTGGGCTCGCCAGCGCGGCGCTGGTCCATACGCCTGCATGGATCGAGAGCGCTTCGACCCTGCCACTCTCGTTGCGCAGAGGAACGATGAACAGGTCGAGCGGGACCCGCCGATGGACATTGGCGACACGGTTGGCCTTGACGATCAGCAGTTCGCGCGTCTCGCCATCGGCATCATTCTTGCCAAACCATGCGAAGGCGCGCTTGTAGGAAATTTCGGACAGCAATTGCCGCGCGCTCTTGCGGCAGATTCCCAGCACATTTGCGTGGCTGCCATCGCGCTTGCGGGTGACATGGCCAAGCTGCGTCAGCATGCCGCCATTCAGCCATTCGAACAGCGCAATATTCTCGGGATCGCAAAGGCGGGAGATATCTTCCGCCATTGTGGCCTGCAATTTGGGCCAATCGCTCACGGCGGCGCGCACGTCGCCCAGCGTCTGGGCCAGCTTCCGTTCAAGCTTGCGCCTCTGGCGCGCATCGAGACGTTCGGTCTCGATATAGATCATGGATTCGCGCGCCTTGGCCTTCGCTCCGCCCAGATCGGTCAGCTTGCCCCCGGCTGTGCGTCTGACCGGGAGGATGGGGTGGAGCAGCCTGTCGATCGAGACCCCTTGCGCAGCGATGGTGGCTGCAATCGAATCGACCAGAAACGGCATATTGTCGTTGATGATCGCAATCCGGAGGTAGCGGCGCTGGCCACCGACGGATGCTATCTGCATGACCGAACGGTCGGCCTCGCGGTGCATCGCCGCCTCCAGCACGAAACTGGCGGCTTCGGTCAGGGGCTTGCCTGAAAAGGGGGTGTCGCCGGGCAGGATCGATTCGCGCATCTTGCGCGCGAGGCGCGATTGCATCGATTTGCCGGAAGATGCCCGCGCCTTGCCCGCAGCGTTGGGAATCCGGACTGACTTGGAAACCCCGGCTGACTTCGAAACCATGCTCCTGCTCCGCCAGCGCCGCGCAATTATATTTTCGATCTGCGCAGCAATCTAATAACCCAATACTCTTGCCTGTCGCCAGCCGCAAGCATGGATTCTGCCCCCGGCAAATCGGCAGGCGAGTCAGGTCACTAGAGCAATATTGTGGCCGGTATTTGCCCGGATTCGAGGTATTTCAGCCCGCAAGAGCTTCGGTGGTAAGTTCAAGCGAGCGGATCCGGGCCTCAGGGTCGAAAGCGGCACCCGAGACGATGATTTCGTCTGCCCCGGTGCGCTCGACAAAGCCCGCAATCTTCTCCTTCACCGTTTCACGGCTCCCTACGGCACCGGCCTGACCCAGATGTTCCAGCATGGCGCGCGAAGGTGGGGGTAGGCTGTCGAGGTAATTCGCGATGGGCGGCGGCAATTTGCCTGGGCTGCCGCTGCGCAGTCGCACGAAACTTTGCTGCTGGCTCGACGCGAGCAGCACCGCCTCATCATCGGTCTCGGCGGCGAAGACGTTCATCGCCACCATCACATGCGGGCGTTCAAGCTGTTCAGAGGGCTGAAAATCGCGCCGGTAGAGTTCCAGCGCCTGGTCGAGGTGATCGGGCGCGAAATGCGCGGCAAAGGCATAAGGCATGCCCAATCGTGCGGCGAGCTGCGCGCCGAACAGGCTCGAACCCAGCATCCAGAACTCGACATTGGCGCCATATCCCGGCGTGGCCCTGATCGGCAGGTCCACCGCCCCGGTGATCAGCGCGCGCAGCTCCAGCACGTCCTGCGGGAAATGCTCGGCTGCCTGGTTGAGATTCTTGCGCAGCGCGCGTTGCAGTTCGGGCCCTGCGCCCGGTGCGCGCCCCAGCCCCAGGTCGATCCGGCCCGGAAAGAGCGCGTCGAGAGTGCCGAACTGTTCGGCAATCTGGAACGGCGTGTGGTTGGGCAGCATGATCCCGCCAGAGCCGATTCGGATTGTGGAAGTGGCATTGCCGATATGCGCCAGAACGACCGAGGCCGCTCCGCCAGCGACGCCATCCATCGCGTGATGTTCCGCCACCCAGAAGCGCTTGTAGCCGAGCCGTTCGGCGGCCTGAGCCAGTTCGACCGTGGCGGCATAGGCTTCAGGCAGTGTGCCACCTTCGCGCACGGGCACCAGGTCAAGGACGGAGAGCGCAGGCCAGTCGGTCATTCCGCAGTGCTAGCAGGCCCGAGTTGCTGGAGATAGGCGCGCGCGCTTTCAGCCTCGGCGCTGTCCGGTACCAAATCGATCACCGATTGCCAGCTTTGGCGCGCTGCATCGTCCCGCCCATCAAGTACGGCGATCACGCCGGCCTCCAGACCGATGGCAGAGTCATCCGGCGCACGGTTCGCCGCTTCGCCGATGGCGGCTTGCGCTTCCTCCAGCCGCCCCAGCCTTCGCAGCAGTGTCGCCAGCAGCAATTGCGGTTCGCCATCCTTGGGGCGGAGCCTTGCGGCATCCTTCAGCAGCGGTTCGGCTTCATCGAGCTGCCCAAGCGAAACCAGTGCGCGAGCGGCACCCATCGCGGCAATTGCCTCGAGATCGGCTGAAGTGGCCCTCTGTGCCTCTGTGCGCGCATTCCGGAACAGTGCCAAAGCGTCTTCGACATCGCCCGAAGCGAGCGCGGCATTGCCTGCCATCGTTCCCAGACGGGCCCGGAGAGAGGATTCCTCAGGCGGGAGCTCGTCCCTGCCGGCCAGAAAGGCAGTGCGTGCTTCGCTCCAATGCCCCAATTGCGTTGCCGCCAGGCCCAGGCAGTGATTGGCCAGCACGCGATCCGGACCCTGGCTGGAGTTGCGGCGCATTTCAGCCTGGACGTGTGCGCGGGCGGGATCGCTCTCGACCAGCTCGAAACATTCTTCGAGCCATGTCTGCTTTACCCGCTCACCAACCGGCTGTTCGAGCTCGCGCGGCGGGCGGTCCTGCACTTCGGCGGAATAATCGGGAATCGCACCAGCCGAAGGATCGGGCCCGGCTTGCAGCAAGATCGGCAACAGGATGTGGGCAAGGGGCACTAGGGGTGGTCCTGTGATGCGAGTTCGCCGATTTGCGTCAGCAACAGATTGATGTCGCTTTCACGCGAAAGGCGGTGGTCGCCGTCCTTTACCAGCGTGACCTGTACCGCGTCCGAACGAAGCGCCGAGGCGAGTTTCAGGCTGGTTTCCCACGGTACGTCCGCATCTTGCTGGCCATGCAGCAGGCGGACGGGGCAATGGATCGCGATGTCACCGCCCAACTGCAGGTTCTCCTGCGCATCGCGCCAGAATAACGCATGCGTGGGCGTGGGTTCCGGGCCATAGGGATTGTCTTCGTAGATCGTCTCGCCTGCAGCCAATTGTGCCTTCTGCTCCGGCGTATAGCCCCATTCGGAAAAGTCAGGCGCGGCGGCGATACCCACCATTCCCGACAGACGCTCGCCCAGAACCTCGCCCACCAGCAGCATCAGCCATCCGCCCATGGAAGAGCCGATCAACACGACCGGCCCTTTTGCCTCCGCTTCGATCAGGGCCAGCACTTCCTCGCGCCAGCGGCTGAGCGACCCGTCTGCGAAATCGCCTGGGCTTTGCCCGCAGCCCGAATAATCGAGCAGCAGGCAGCCTTGCCCCTGTCGCTGGGCCCATTCGAAGATGGCACTCGCCTTGCCGCCTTCCATGTCGGACATGTAGCCGGGCAGAAAGACCAGGGTGGGGCCAATGCCGCGAGTGTGGCGATAGGCGATGCGACGGCCATCGGGCATTGTGTGGAAAGCTACGTCACTCATGCGCGCTCCATGCCCGCCGGGTGCTGGACAAGGCAAGCGTGAAGGCAACATCTTGTCATTTGGCATTCACGAGCGCAGCCTAGGCTATGGCCATGAAAACGAACGAACCCCTATCGCCGCCGTCGCGTCACACCACTGCATTGACCAGGCGCCACCTGTTCCAACTTGGCGGAGCGTCGGCCTTGCTGGCCACGACGCCGCTTGCCGCGCGAGGCTTCGGCAGAGGTTTCACGCATGGCGTGGCGAGTGGTGAGCCGGGGCCGGACAAGGTCTTGCTGTGGACCCGCTTTGTCGCGGGCCAGGATACCTGGCTCGAATTCCAGGTCAGCGAGAACGGTGACTTCACTGACGTTGTTGCAGGCGGAAGTGCGCGGGCAAGTGCAGAAACCGACTGGTGCGCCAAGGCCTGGGCCGATGGTTTGCGCGATGGGCGCTGGTACTATTACCGCTTCATCGCGCCCGATGGCTCGATGTCCGAAGTGGGGCGCACACGAACCTTGCCCGGGGAATCAATCGACAGGTTCCGTCTGGCGGTGTTCTCCTGCTCCAATTTCGGCTTCGGCTATTTCAACGCTTATGCCCATGCCGCCGAAGTGGACGATGCGGACCTCGCATTGCACCTGGGCGATTATATCTATGAGTACAGGCGCGGTTCCTATCCGGATCCAGAGCGCGCCATCCCTGAACGCGAATTGTGGCCCGAGCAGGAAATCGTCGCACTGGCCGATTATCGCCTGCGCTATGCCACCTATCGCGCCGATCCCGACCTGAGGCGTATCCACCAGATGCTGCCGATGATCGCGGTGTGGGACGATCACGAATCCGCGAATGACAGCTGGAAGGGCGGGGCGGAGAATCACCAGAGCGAGACAGAAGGTGACTGGGAGGCACGCAAGGCGGCGGCAAAGCGGGCTTATCGCGAATGGATGCCGGTGTCAGACGAACCCTATGCCGAATATCAGGTCGGCGATCTCGCCACCCTTTACCGGCTCGATACGCGGCTTGAGGGGCGCGAGAAGCAATTCGACATCGGTGCGTTGATGAAGGGCAGGCAATCGGCTGAGGAAATTGCCGCCGCGCTCAAGGCATTTCATGACGGAGACTATGCCGATCCTGCGCGCCAGATGCTCGGGGCCGAACAGGAGGCGTGGCTTGGCAACGCGCTGAAGCGCTCGCGCCAGTCGGGCAGGCAATGGCAGGTGCTCGTCCAGCAGGTGGTGATGGGGCGGCTCGCAACGCCTCCCGGCCTGGTCGATGCATTGGGCGCAGACGCACCGGACTATGTTCGCCGCCGGCTGACTGCCGCCGCGCTATCCAGCCGTGCGGGCCTGCCCGCCAATATGGACGCCTGGGACGGCTATCCCGCCGCACGCGAGCGCTTGCTCGCATCCGCGCTGGAAGCGGAGGCGAACCTGCTGGTTCTGGCTGGGGATTCGCACAATAGCTGGGCCTTCAACCTTGACCATCGGGGCGTGAATGCGGGCGTTGAGTTTGGCGTACAATCGGTCACATCGCCGGGGTTGGAAGGCTATCTCGGAGCGATTGCGCCCGATGTGCTTTCGCGCGACCTGGTCGAACATAATGCCGGGCTTAAATACGCCGACACCTCGCAGCGCGGCTATGCGCTGGTTGAGCTCACGCCTGAAGCTGCGAGTGCGGAGTATCGTTATGTCGAGACGATCCGCACACGCTCGACAGCACTGGCGGGAACCATGCGGCTTGATACGACCGCTGGCTCCCGCGCACTTGCGTCATAGGGCCTATTCCGGCTTGGGCAGCAAACTCATCAGTTCCGCCCTGAATACATCCGGCCTGTCGAGCATGATAAAATGCGCGGAGTTTTCGACCGGGACAATTCTGGCGTTGGCCAAGGGTGCGTAACTTGCGGTGAACTTCTGTGCCGCCTTTTCAGCATCCTCTCCCGCGGCATAAAGCACGGTTACTGGAATTTTGATCTCGGCGATCTGTTCGCGCAGATCGGTGGTGAGCAGTTCATATACGGCCTGAGCGGTGGCCAGCGGCTCGGATCGCATCGACCAGTTTGTAATGCGCGTCGCATTCGCCGGATCGATCGACATACCGTTCGCGGGTGCACTCTTTACTCCGGTCTTGCCCGCCGCGCGCATGGCGTCGGCTTGCGCAGCCATTGTCGTCCGGATTCTTTCGGCCCGGGGCGTAACGCTTTCTATCGTCGCTTCCGGGCCAAACTCCAGGCCCAAGAAGGGCAATGCGTCGATCACCATCAATTGCTTCGCCTGGTCAGGATGGGTGAGCGCGAATTTGAGCGCCAATGCTCCGCCAAAACTGTGCCCGACCATCGCATCGGCGGTCAGGTGGCGCGCATCGAGATCGCTGGCGAGATCGTCTATAATGCCGTCGATCACCCCGGCTTGTTCGTTGGCCGTATTGCGCTCTCCGTTAAAGCCGCGCACTTCGACCACCAACAGGCGATGGTCCGGCTCCATCGCTTCAACCGTTTCTCGCCAGACTTCGGCGGGCGTAGACATACCCGGGATGAGCACGACCAGCGGGCCGCTTTCGCCGGACAGCCAGGTGCGAATATGGCTGCGCTCGACAGGGTCGGCGGCGTATGCCGGACCGGCTGTCGCCATCGTCTGGATCGCAAGTAGAGCGGCGATTGCGATGGAAAATTGGCGCACGAAACTGCGCGCGAAATTGCGCTTGGGCATTGTCATTCTCCTTGAATTTTATGGGTCGCCTATCCGCGCTGGAAGATCTCTTCGATCGACAGTTCGAACACTTCGGCGATTCGGAAGGCCAGAGGCAGAGAGGGGTCGTAGCGGCCCGTTTCAATCGCGTTCACGCTTTGGCGGCTGACTTCGAGCCGTTCGGCGAGATCCTGCTGGCTCCAGTTGCGTTCTGCGCGCAGGACCTTGAGGCGATTCTTCATTCCCCCTCTCCCGCATCGCTGCGGTGCATCCACAAGCGGGTGAAGCCCACGCCCAGCGCCCAGACAGGAACAGACCACCAGCCCTTTGCGTGAGGAACCAGGTCGAAGGTTTCGAGGAAACCCCAGAAGCTGCCGATTCCCAGCACAGCAGCAAGCCCGCCGAGCGAAGCCATGATCATGCGATGGCGCAGATATTCGTCGGTCTCATCGCGCAGATATTGTGCCATCACCGCAATCATGCCGACAATTGGCAAGGCCGGGAGCAAGGCAAGAACCAGCCTGATGATCGGGGTTAGCTCGTAATTGCGGTGCAGCGAAATCGCCAGGCCCAGCCCGACGAGGTAAGCGGCTGCAGCCATCATCATGCCGCGCGTGTAATTGGCGGCGGCCATACTCACGACGTTGCGCGCGCGCATCGCCGCCAGCTTTGAACGATAGAGCGGGATCATCAAGCCCGCTGCCCCTGCCATCAGGATGAATCCGGTGGAGCTGTTGATAGCGCCCAACAGCTTGAGGGCAGCGATAACCGCGATCGAGCCCATCAGGAGAGCGGTCCAAAAGCCTGGGCTCCGGTGGAACGGAATCTTCTGGTCCCTACGCATTGAACGATTTCCTCAGAAAGCAGCATGAACCTGAACGTTGCATACTGGCCCAGGCCAACATGGGCATGATGGCGAACATGGGTTTGGCATCGTGCGTCTGCACAATCCCGCCTGCTACTGCTGCTGCAAGACCGATCATCGCAGCAGCCCAGCAGATCGCAGTCACTTCTCGAGTCATTAGTAAAGCCTCCTTGATCTGATGGAAAGGGTACTTGTCACGATTCGCGCACAATGTCAAGGTCGGTTGACATAATGACGACTGTGCTTTCCAGATCCGCAGGGTAATGACATCGCAACCGGCCATCGCTATATCGGCGGCATGGCCAGGCTGCTGACTACATCGACCACAACTACCACCTCGGATTTCCGGGGGCGGATGGTCGCGGGTTAGGCAGCCCCGGCAGACGCCACCCGGTTTCGGGTGGCGCGGTGTCCTCCTGAAATCGGCAAGAAAACAAACACCGCCCTTCCGGTGCGTGCCCGCTTGTGGCAGGGCGCCGGGCAAAGAGTTGGCAAGAGATAAGATGACGGAATTGCTCAAGATCAGCCTGCCCGATGGTTCGGTGCGTGAAATGGAACCGGGCTCGACCCCGCTTGACGTGGCCGCTGCGATCGGCCCGGGCCTCGCCAAGGCCGCGCTTGCCGCGCGCGTTGATGGCGAATTGCGCGACCTGACCCGTCCGTTCGAAGGCGATGCCGAGCTGGCGCTTGTGACGAGCCGCGACGAGGCAGAGGCGCTGGAGCTTGCCCGGCATGACTATGCCCATGTGCTGGCCGAAGCGGTGCAGGCCCTGTGGCCCGGGACACAGATCACCTTCGGCCCGGCGACGGACGATGGCTTCTATTACGACGTGAAGGCACCCGACAGCCGCGATCCATTCAGCATGGACGATCTCCCCGCCATCGAGGCGAAGATGCGCGAGATTATTCGCGCCGACAAACCCTTGCGCCGCGAAGCATGGACGCGCCAGCAGCTGATCGAGAAGTGGGAGGCCGAAGGCGAAAGCTTCAAGGCGGAATGGGCGCGCGAACTGCCCGAAGATGAAGAACTGACGGTCTATTGGTCAGGCGACGACTGGCTCGATATGTGCCGCGGCCCGCATCTGCCCTCGACCGGCAAGCTCGATCCCGACGCTTTCAAGCTGATGCGCGTGGCGGGTGCCTATTGGCGCGGCGACCAGCGCAATGCGCAGCTCACGCGCATCTACGGCACCGGCTGGCTCAACAAGAAGCAGCTCAATGCACATCTCACGCGGCTGGAAGAAGCGGCCAAGCGCGATCACCGCAAGCTGGGCCGAGAGATGGACCTGTTCCACCTGCAGGAAGAGGCGCATGGCAGCGTCTTCTGGCATCCCAATGGCTACAAGATCTGGCGCGAGCTGGAGGCCTATATGCGCCGCAAGATGGACGGCGCAGGCTATCAGGAGGTCAAGACGCCGCAGGTGATGGACGCGCGCCAGTGGGAACAGTCCGGCCATTGGGGCAAATATCGCGAGAACATGTTCGTCATCCCCGATGAGGTTCCGAACACGGAAGATGACGGCCCGGTGATCTCGGGCGAGGCCGACTGGATGGCATTGAAGCCGATGAACTGCCCAGCGCATGTGCTGATCTTCAAGCAGGGCATCACCTCTTACCGCGAACTGCCGATCCGGCTGGGCGAGATGGGTTGCTGCCACCGCAACGAACCGCATGGCGCGCTGCACGGGCTGATGCGCGTGCGCCAGTTCACGCAGGACGACGCGCATATCTTCTGCACCGAAAGCCAGGTGGTCGACGAGGTGCGCGCCTTCATCGAACTGGCCGACAGCGTCTATCGCGACTTCGGATTCACCTACGCGATCAAGCTGGCGCTGCGCCCGGATCAGCGTTTCGGTTCGGACGAGGACTGGGACAAGGCCGAGCAGGAACTGCGCGACGCCGTTGCTGAAGCGGGCATGGCGAATGAGGAATATGGCTGGGAAGAACTGCCGGGCGAAGGCGCCTTCTATGCGCCCAAGCTCGAATGGCACCTGACCGATGCGATCGGGCGGACCTGGCAGGTCGGAACGATCCAGGGCGACCGCGTGCTGCCCGAACGGCTCGACGCAAGCTATATTGGCGAGGATGGCGAGAAGCACCGCCCGGTGATGCTGCATCGCGCGATTTTCGGCTCATACGAGCGCTTCATCGGCATATTGATTGAACACTTCGCCGGGCGTCTGCCGGTCTGGCTCGCGCCGGTTCAGGCAGTGGTTGCACCCATCGTTTCGGACGTGGATGATTACGCCAATGACGTGGCGGCCAGGCTGGAAGCGGCGGGTATTCGCGTTGATACCGATCTCAGGAATGAGAAGATCAACTACAAGGTGCGCGAGCATTCGCTGGCGAAGGTCCCGCATCTGCTGGTGGTCGGCAAGCGCGAAGCCGAAGAGGGTACCGTTGCGGTCCGCACGCTGGGCGAACAGCAACAGCGGGTGATGAGCCTCGACGAGGCGATCGCGATGCTGAAGGAAGGCGCGACCCCGCCCGATCTGCGGGGCTGACTAGTCCGAAGTCAGAAAGGTAGCGCGCGGTCGGCGACGATGAGTGCTACGGCGCATGTGCTCACCAGCGTAAAGCGGAGCACCTCCAGCCGTGCCTCTGCGACTTTATCCGCCAACCGGACCGCGCGCGTAAGGGTAACAACTTTGGACATGCAGTGATTGTCCGCTGAAGTTGCTAACGAAGCGTTAAATCTACGGGCTCTCTGGTCAGAGACGCGGCATTTGCTGGCTGGCGCAGTGAAAACCGCCTCCACCCGCCAGCACGGCGCATCCAGGCAGGCCGATCGTTTCGCGGTCGGGGAACAGCGCTGCGATGGCGGCTACCCCATCCGCATCATGCGGTGAGCCGAAGGTCGGAACCACTACCAGATTGGTAGTGATCGCGAAGTTCACATAGCTGGCCGGTTCGATCAGTCCGTCACGCTCGATCAGCCCCGGCGAGGGGATATCGTGGACCGTCAACCCGGCATCCAGCAGCCGCGCCCTGGCATCGGCATAGATCGCGGCATTGGGATCGTCGCTTCCGGTCGCGAGGGGCAGAGCGACTTCGCCCGGCGCCACGAACCGCGCGAGATTGTCGACATGGCCGTCGGTATGGTCGTTGACGAGGCCTTCGCCGAGCCAGACCACGCGGGTAAATCCCAGATCGCGTTCCAGCCGCATTTCGATATCGGCACGTGAAAGCTCAGGATTGCGATTGGGGTTGAGCAGGCATTGTTCAGTGGTCAGCACCGTGCCCGTTCCATCGCCATCCAGAGCGCCGCCTTCGAGGATCCAGTCGCTTTCGACCAGCGCCAGCCCGGCGTCGCGGGCAAGCTCGGCGCCGATCCTCTCGTCACCGGGCATTTCGTATTTGCCGCCCCAGCCGTTGAAGCGGCAGCGCAAGGCGGAACCGTCGCCGAGAATCAGCGGGCCGGTGTCGCGCAGCCAGATGTCGCCATAGACGCGCTGTTCCAAGCGAACCGCATTCGAAACCAATTCACGCGCGCGCGCTTCATTGGCATCGTCGCGCACCAGCAGGCGCACCTCCTGCCCGCTTTCCGCCACGGCATTGGCGAAACCGGCAATCTGTTCCTGCGCGCGGGCGAGATAGCCCGGCCACTCCTCTGCCAGGTGCGGAAAGCCGATCCACAGCCATTCCTGCGGTGCCCATTCGGGAGGCATTGGGATGGTCATCGCAATTCTCCGTCATCCCCGCAGAGGCGGGGATCCAGATGAGGGTGGTGGCCAGAAACGTCGCTCCCGAAATGCTCCGGCATTGCTACAATCAACCTTGGCTAGGCCCCTGCCTCCGCAGGGGCGACGGGATTACGCCTAACAACCGGCCTCGGCCGCGGCGCAGCTTTCGTCGCGCGTGGCCTTGAACTCGTCGCCGTCGACCCAATTGGGCCAGCTTGTGCTCATCGCCATCATCCGGCCGATCCCGTAGAAGAGTTGCAGGTCGGCCATTACGCCAGACCAGTCCCAATTCTCGTCATATTCGTCCTTGGGCCCGTGGTAGCGGTTCTTCCGGTAATCGGCCTCAATCGCCTCACCTGCTTCGCGCCCGCCTTCGACCAGGTCCTGGCCGCCGTCGACATAGAGCATCGGCACGCCGCGTTTGGCGAAAGCGAAATGGTCCGAACGGTAGTAATAGCCCGCCTCGGGACTGGGATTGGGTGTCGCCACCCGTCCACCGGCGTTGAGAGCGGCATCAAGGAACTTGTCGAGCTGCGACTTGCCGGGGCCGACCACGGTTACATCCTTGGCTGGGCCGGCAACCAGAATTGCGTCCATATTGATGCCGCCCACGGTCTGCGCCAACGGGAAGACGGGATTGGCCGCGTAGTAATCGGCGCCGAGCAGACCCGACTCCTCGGCCGTCACCGCCAGGAACACCAGCGAGCGGCGCGGTGCGCCTGCCTTGGCGTGCGCTTCTGCCAAGGCGACCAGTGCTGCGGTCCCCGTGGCATTGTCGACCGCGCCATTGCAGATGTCGTCGCCATCCGGCGCCGGCGTGCAGTGACCGAGATGGTCCCAATGGGCTGTATGCATCACATATTCATCGGGCGCATCGGTCCCGGGCAAAATGCCAATCACGTTCTGCGAGGCGAAGGTGCGGACATCGTTCCTGAAGCTGGTCGACGCTTTCAGGCCCAGCGACACGGGTTTGAAACCCTTGGTCCGTGCCAGAGCGGTCAGCTCGTCGAGATCCTTGCCCGCAGCCTTGAGGATCGCGCGGCCGATTTCCTTTTGCACCCAGCCGTTCATCATGGTGAGCGGCGGTGCGTTCTCTCCGCGCTGGGCATAGGCCTGCGGTCCGGTCCAGCTGCTTTCAACCACGTTCCAGCCGTAGGAAGCGGGCGCAGTATCATGGATGATCAGCGCAGCTGCAGCACCCTGCCTCGCGGCTTCCTCGAATTTGTAGGTCCAGCGCCCGTAATAGGTCATGGCCTTGCCATTGAACGGGCCCTCGAGCGAATCGGTGGCGAAATCCGGGTCATTGACCAGGATCACCACCGTCTTGCCCTTGACGTCTACGCCTTCGTAATCGTTCCAGTCACGTTCGGGCGCGTTGATTCCGTATCCTACGAAGACCATGTCGCTGTCTTCAACGCTGGTCGCGGCATCCTCGCGATAGGTAACAGCTACCCAGTCGGTGCTGAACTCATAGCTTAGATCGATGCCATCACCTGTGATCGTCAACGGCGCGTAGTCCTTGCCGGTGATCTCAACCAGCGGCACGTCCTGAACCCAGGAGCCATTGTTGCCGGGCTGGAGCCCCGCTTCCTCAAAACGTTTGGTGAGATAGGCGACCGTCTTTTCCTCGCCTGCACTGCCAGGCATCCGGCCTTCAAATGCGTCGGATGCGAGTTCCTTCACCACCTCCTTCATCGTTTGTTCGGAGATATCGCCCTTCTGGACTTCGGGAATGTCGAGGGCGTTGTCGCCCTTGGTGCCCGAGCAGGCGGCAAGCGCCAGCGCGGCTGCGGCAATAAGGCCGTTTCTGATCATGGTTGAGTGGATCCTCGAAATTGCTTTGCTGGCGGGTTCATCGCAGAGCTTTCCAGGCGGGGCAAGCCGCCCCGCCTGGGACGCGCATCGGTGTTGCGGCTTGCGCATGCTGGTTCTCGCGGGCAGGGAACGTGCATGGCGAGCGATTGGAGTAATGCACTGGCGCGGGCACGGTCTGAGGCCCCTTTCCTTGCCAATGCGCTCGACCGCCAGCCTGAACTTGCCGACTTGCTTGAACATGGGGAAGGTGAGGCGGCGCTCGAATGGGCGCGCTCAACGGGGCAGGTAGAGGGGCCGCTTGAATCCGTGCTGCGGCGCGAGCGGCTAGCCTATGCAACCGCGCTTGCAATTGGCGATCTGGCAGGGGCATTCCCCGTTGCGCAGGTCATGGCGGAGCTCTCCAGCCTGGCCGACCGCGCGCTCGACCGCGCCATAGGCGAGGCGATCACCCGGCGGGTCGACAATGCAGAGCCGCAAGGTCTGATCGCATTGGCGCTGGGCAAACACGGCGCGCGCGAACTCAACTATTCCTCCGACATAGATCCGATCCTGCTCTACGATCCCGAGACGCTGCCGCGGCGCGAGCGCGACGATCCGGGCGAAGCGGCGCAGCGCTATGCGCGCGAAGTGGTCAAAATGCTGAGCGAAAACACGCATGAAGGCTATGTCTTCCGTGTCGACCTGCGGCTCAGGCCGGCTTCGGAAGTCAGCCCGCTCGCGATTTCCTGCGAAGCCGCGCTGACTCACTATGAAAGCATGGCGCTGGCGTGGGAGCGTGCGGCTTTCATTCGCGCGCGGGCCGCGTCTGGCGATATCGCGGCGGGCGAGGCGTTTCTCGCTGCAATCCGGCCTTTCGTCTGGCGCAGCAGTCTCGACTACGGGGCGATCGAGGAAATCCGGCGGCTGACGCTGCGGATCAGATCCAACTATGACGGCCCGCTCGATCCGGGGCCGGGGTTCAATCTCAAACATGGCCGTGGCGGTATTCGCGAGATTGAGTTCTTCGCCCAGACGCATCAGTTGATCCATGGCGGGCGCGATCCATCTCTGCGCGTGCGTGGAACGCGCGCTGCGCTCGATGCGTTGGCGGCGGCAGGCCGAATCGATACGGAAGAAGCGGTCTTGCTGGGCGATTCCTATGATCGCTTGCGGGTGATCGAACACAGGCTGCAGATGGTCAACGACCGGCAGACTCATGCTCTGCCCGCCGGTGACGCACTGGACAGTGTGGCGCGGCTCGATGGGCATGCGGACGGGGCTGCGCTGGTGGCTGAGCTGCGCGAGATCACCGATCGCGTAGCGCGCTCTTATGACAGGCTGATTGCGGATGACGCGGATTCGAGCCCGGTCGAGCCTGCTGCCGGGCCGCTTGCAACGCGGTTGGGCGAACTCGGCTTTTCCAACCCGGAACGACTGTCAGAGCGGATCATGGGCTGGCGCGACGGGCGTTATCGTGCATTGCGCTCGACTGCTGCGCTCGATGCATTCGACGCCATGTTGCCCGCGCTGATCGAAGCGCTGGCAGGTGCCGATGAGCCAGATCGCGCGATGCTTCGTTGGGAAAGCGTGCTCGAACGCGCATCTTCTGCGATCAATCTGTTCCGCCTGCTGGAAGCGCGGCCTGCGCTGCTCGACGAGCTGGTCGATATCCTCAGCTTGGCCCCGACTCTCGCGGAGGAACTGGGCCGGCGGCCAGAGCTGTTCGATACGCTGATCGATCGCAGCGCGCTGGATCTGCCGGGCAGCGTCGGGGATCTCGCCGCGCGAATGGAAGCGGGCGACGGAGCAAGCGATTACGAACGCCTGCTTGACCGGATCCGGATTGTGACGGGTGAAGTGCGTTTCGCGCTGGGGCTGCAGCTGATCGGGGCAGTGCACGATCCGCTCGACATTGCCTGCGCACTTTCGCGCACTGCCGAGGCCGCGCTGCAGGTGGCCCATCGCGCGACCGTGGAAGAGTTCGCACGGCGACATGGCAGGATCGCCGATAGTGAGCTGATGGTTCTGGGCCTCGGCCGGTTTGGCGGCGGGGCGCTTACGCATGCTTCGGACCTCGACATCATCTATCTATTCACCGGCGAGACGGGCGCGGAGTCCGATGGCGAGCGGCCTCTGGGCGGCTCGCATTATTACAACCGCCTGGCCCAGCGCCTCAGCGCAGCTCTTTCCGTCCCGACTGCGCAAGGCGCGCTATACGAAATCGATACACGGCTGCGCCCGCAAGGCACGCAGGGGCCGCTGGCGGCGACGTGCGAAAGCTTTGCCAAATATCAGCGTGAGGCAGCCTGGACCTGGGAGCATATGGCACTGACGAGGGCGCGCGTGCTGATCGGGTCGGAGGAAGCGCGCGCGCGGCTCGATGCGATCATCGCAGAAGTGCTCCACAATCAGCGCGACCCTGGCAAACTGCGTGATGCCGTGCTCAAGATGCGGGGAGAGATGGCGCAGCACAAGCCGGCTGGCGGGTCGCTTGACGTCAAACTGCTGCGCGGCGGGCTGGTCGATCTCGAGTTTCTCGTCCATTTCCTGCAATTGCGGGACCGGACCGCGCTGACGCCGCATCTGGAGCAAGCCGTGGGCCAACTTGTCGAGCAGGGCCTGCTCCCGCCCGAACTGGTCGAGGCGCATGCCTTGATGACGCGGCTGCTGGTGGCTGGCAGGCTGCTTGCGCCTGATCTCAATGTGCCTACCCCCGCTGCTGCGCAGGCGCTTGCGCGCGCGTGCAGGATGGATTCGCTCGATGCGCTCTTGATTGCGCTGGGCAAGGCGCGGCAGGAAGTGGCCGCCGCATGGCGCGCAACCTTTGACACGGAATTGGAGCTGGATTGATGAGTGTGAGTTACGGTGTGGGCGACGCGATGCCAGATATTGCGCTTGAGACGCCCGATGGCGGCGACGTCAAGATCTCGGACTTCAAGGGCGGGAAGCTGGTTGTCTTCTTCTATCCCAAGGACAATACGCCTGGCTGTACGATGGAGGCGAAGGACTTCACCGCGCTCAAGGGCGAGTTCGACGAGGCTGGTATCGCCCTGCTGGGCGTAAGCAAGGATTCGCCCAGGAAGCACCAGAATTTCATCGCCAAGCACGAACTTGCGACCCCGCTGGCCACCGATGCAGAGGAAGGCGGATTATCCGATGCGCTGGGGATCTGGACCGAGAAGAAGAACTACGGCCGCACCTATATGGGCATGGTCCGTACCACCTATCTGGTTAATTCTGATGGAAGAATAGCGCAAATCTGGAACAAGGTTAGGGTCAAGGGGCACGCAGAAGAGGTCCTGAAGGCCGCACAGGCTCTCTGACGACAGCTCGACCTATGGTTTCCATCGCATCCGCCATTCGCAGCGCCCTGCTTACCGCCGATCCGCGCGCCAAATGCTTTGCGACGCGTGCCGTGGCGCGCGCCTGGCGCAAGGGTGAGCTGGACTGGAGCTTTGACGTCAGCATGCCGGATCGGCCCGCCTGGCCTGAGCGGCCCGAACTGCTGCCGCCAAACCGGATGCCCAAGCGCGGCAAGGGTGGGTCCGAACGCGGACGAATCGCCCTGTGGCACGCCCTGGCGCATATCGAGTTCGTCGCGATTGACCTCGCGCTCGACATGGCGGGGCGCTTCGGAGAGGAAATGGGGCGCGATTTCACAAGCGACTTTCTCTCGGTAGCCGCGGATGAAGCGATGCATTTCGCGCTGCTGGCGCGCAAGCTGGAAAGCATGGGCAGCCATTATGGCGCGCTGCCAGCGCATGGCGGGCTGTGGCAGGCTGCGCATGAGACGCGCCACGATGTGCGCGCACGCCTGGCGATTGTCCCCATGGTGCTGGAGGCGCGCGGGCTTGACGTCACGCCTTCGACGCTGGAGCGGGTCCGGGCCCAGGGTGACGAGCATGGCGCAAAAATTCTCGCCCGGATACTTGACGACGAAATTCGCCACGTCGGATTCGGCACAAGGCATTTTGTCGCGTTAGCCAAAAATGCGGGTGATTCTCCGCAAACCCTATGGAAATCGCTGGTCGAATCGCACTTCAGAGGCGCCGTTAAGCCGCCATTCAACGACTCGGCGCGCCTTGCTGCCGGTCTGTCGCGCGACTTTTATGACGGTATTGCTTCGTAAAGAATTCCCCCGTTAACTCCCCGCATACCAAAGGCAGCCAGAATATCGGGTGCCAAAAAACGGCCAGCGGGTTGTCGAGGGGGCGATCCGGAAATGGCTCGAATAACGGATCGCACTGCGCGGGGGCGCGCTGATAAAAGGACGGGTCATTGTCGCTTAAATCAACCTGCTTTCGCACACTGAAACTTTGCGCGGCGCTTGCCGCGGGGTTCGTTTCCGTCGCTGCCGCACCTGCCTTTGCCAATTCTTCTTCCGCCGCTGTCGATATTGCCGAGCCCGTGCGTGAAGCACAGTCCGGCTCGCTGACGTCCGGCGACATGCGCTTCCACCAGCTGTTCGCAAGCTGGGAAGCTCTCGATAATGCCGGCCCGACCGGCCCGATTTCCCAACCCACGGTCGCCATCCCTTCGCGCATGCCGCTCGAAGGGTCGCGCCTGACCAGCGGTTTCGGCATGCGCAACCACCCGGTTCTGGGCGGTCGCCGCAAGCACAAGGGTATCGATCTCGCTGCGCCTATCGGCACTCCCGTCTATGCCACCGCCGACGGGATTGTCGGTAAGGCGCAGTGGTTCTCAAGCTATGGTCTCTATGTCCAGATCGAACATGGCGCCGATCTGGAAACGCGCTACGCGCATATGTCGAAGCTGGCGGTTGCCGCGGGCGAGAAGGTCAGCAAGGGCGATCTGATCGGCTATGTCGGCACAACCGGCCGTTCGACCGGGCCGCATTTGCATTATGAAGTCCGCATGGATGGTGTTGCAGTCAATCCGATTCCCTATATGGTGGAAACGAAAGCGCAGCAGGCGTTTGCAATGGCGACGCCGGGCGAGTAGGCTTCTTACGATTTTCCCGTCTGGAAGCGGGATTCGGACATAGGAGAGGATGTCCGATTATGGCGGCGGGTCTTCCCGCCGCCTTTTTTCTTGTCGACTCCCCACAGCAGGCTAGGTTTCGGAATCGAACCAGTCGGTAGGCAATGCCGCGAGGGAGAGAGACTTGAGCCTGCATCCGATCGAGCATGCGAAATCGCGGCCTGACCACCCCGCTGTCATAATGGCAGGGAGCGGCCAGGTGATGACCTACCGTGAGATGGATGATGCGGCCAACCGCTTCGGCCATCTCTTGCGCGCCCATGGTCTCGAAGCGGATGACGCATTCGCGGTGCTGCTGGAAAACCGGATCGAATTCTTCACCGTCATCTGGGGCTCGCAGCGCGTTGGAACCATGTTGGTCCCTATCTCGACCAGGCTGACTGCACCGGAGATCGCCTATATCGTCGCCGACAGCGGTGCGAAGCTGCTGATCACCTCGCGCGTGTTCGATGACGTCATGCAGGGCGTGCGTGAGCAATGCCCGGATCTGCCGGTGCTGGTGATGGATGGCAGCGGGGAAGAGGATTTCGCTGCCGCGCTGGACGCGCAATCGACCCGGCCGGTCGAGAGGCAGCGCGCCGGGCTGGTGATGCTCTACAGTTCGGGCACGACCGGGCGACCCAAGGGTATTCGCCCCAAGCCGCCCGAGGATCCCGATCCGCAAGCGATAGTGGCATTGCTGGGCCTGGCGGTGATGGGCGCGGGCATGCCAAGCGACGGATCGATCGTCTATCTTTCGCCCGCGCCGCTCTATCATGCAGCACCGATCGGTTGGTGTTCGACCATTCACAGGCTCGGTGGCACAATCGTGATGATGGAGAAGTTCGACCCCGAACAGGCTCTGGCTGCGATCGAGAAATACAAGGTCACTGACAGCCAGTGGGTGCCGACCCATTTCGTGCGTTTCCTGCGCCTGCCAGAGAGTGCCCGGCGCCAATACGACCTTTCCAGCCACCAGCGCGCGATCCACGCGGCCGCACCCTGCCCGGTTGCCGTCAAGCAGGCCATGATCGAATGGTGGGGGCCAATCATCATCGAATATTACGCCGGCTCCGAGGGGATCGGGATGACCATGGTCCGCAGCCCTGAATGGCTCGAAAGGCCGGGTACTGTAGGCAAGGCGATCTTCGGTGCGCTCCACATCTGCGGGCCTGACGGCGCAGAACTGCCCGCAGGCGAAGACGGGCTGATCTATTTCGAGAACGCAATCCTCCCGAGCTATCACAACGATCCAGAAAAAACGGCTGAAGCCATGCATCCGGCGGGATGGATGACGCTTGGCGACATCGGCCATGTCGATGAGGAAGGCTATCTCTTTCTCACCGACCGCAAGAGCCACATGATCATTTCAGGCGGCGTGAACATCTACCCGCAGGAGATCGAGAACCTGCTCGTCAGCCATGAGAAGGTGATGGATGCCGCGGTGATCGGCGCGCCCGACCCTGACCTGGGCGAGAAGGTCGTCGCCGTGGTCCAACCCACCGATATGGCGCTCGTCTCGGCGGAAGCGGGTGCGGGCCTGGAACAGGAGCTGCGCGATTACCTCACGCCGCAACTTGCCCGCATCAAGATCCCCAAACTGTTCGATTTCCGGCCCTGCCTGCCGCGCGAAGCCAATGGCAAGCTCTACAAGCGCGAGCTGCGCGACGAGTACGAAGCCAAGTCGAAAACCCGGGCCTGAAATCGTGAGCCTGCAGATTGGCTGCGGGGTCGCGCATATCCCAAGAAAGAGCCGACCAGCATTCATGTAGAGGGCCAGGCCGTGACTGCAAGAATCGGCAAGAACGGTAGCGAACTTGTCCGATTTTCCTGTTATTTTTGCGCGGGTTCTGCTAATAAACTCGCATGGTCAAAACGTAGATTAGGAGGCGTCACTGCAATGGTGGCAGTCAATAGTTGAGCCTGTTTGAAACATATAACATGCCCTTCGCCGTCGCCTTGGCGCTGATGGTGATGTTGGCAGTCGTGCAAGTTCTGGGTGCTGGCGATCTGATCGCCGGTTCGGACGCGGATGTCGATTTGGGCCTCGAGGCCGATATCGATGGCGACGGGCTGGAAGCGATCGGTGCGGACGGTTTCCTCGATGGTTTGTTGAGCCTGATCGGGTTTGGGCGTGTCCCGTTCCTGATCTGGCTGGCGATGTTCCTGTTTGTCTTCTCCGGTGTCGGGGTGAGCATCCAGGCGCTGGCGCAGACCATGTTGGGCAATCCGTTGCATATGGGACTTGCCGCCGTGGTGGCGGGCCTTCTGGCCCTGCCGATCAATGGCGGACTGGTGAGGCCTGTGGCCGCGATCCTGCCAAGGGATCAGACCACCGCGCTTCCACTCGACCATCTGGTCGGGCGAGACGCGACGATCCAGATCGGCACCGCTCGTCTGGGCTCACCGGCGCGCGCGAAGGTGATCGACATGTTCGGGCAGCCTCACTTCGTGATGGTTGAACCGCACGAAGCATCGGCGGAGTTGCAGGAAGGGGAGAATGTCCTCCTTGTCCGGCGCGACGGCGAGACCTTTTTTGCGAAGCGGTACGAAAGCCCGCTGCTTGGCCCTGAATAGGGCTCTGGCCCTAGGTTTCCATCAAACAATAAGGAGAAGAAATGGAACAATTGTACCCAATCCTGATCTGGTCAGGCTCCGGCTTGCTGGTGCTTGTGACTATCGGCCTCACGATCACACGGCTCTATCGCCGCGCGACGAAGGAAGTTGGCTTCGTTCGTACCGGCTTTGGCGGTGAGAAGGTGGTGATGAATGGCGGCGCACTGGTGCTGCCGGTCCTGCATGAAACCATGCCGGTCAACATGAACACGGTGCGACTTGCGGTTGAACGCAAGAATGCCGATGCGCTGATCACGCTCGACCGTTTGCGGATTGACGTGAAGGCCGAGTTCTATGTCCGCGTGCGTCCCGATGCAGGGGCAATTGCCATGGCGGCCCAGACGCTGGGCCAGCGGACCATGGTGCCCGAAGCGCTCAAGGACCTGGTCGAAGGCAAGTTCGTCGATGCGCTGCGGTCTGTTGCGGCGGGCATGACGATGAATGAGCTGCACGAGCAGCGCGCAGAATTCGTGCAGAAAGTGCAGCAAGTCTCGTCCAACGATCTTGCCATGAACGGGCTGGAGCTCGAATCGGTCTCTCTGACCGGTCTCGACCAGACTTCGATCGAGCACTTCAATGCGAACAACGCTTTCGACGCGGAAGGCCTTACCAAGCTGACTGAACAGATCGAAGCGCGCAAGAAGCTGCGCAATGACATTGAGCAGGATACGCGCGTCCAGATGGAGACGAAGAATCTCGAGGCGGACAAGCGAAGCTTCGAGATCGCTCGCGACAATGAGTTCGCTCAGCTCGAGCAGGAACGCGAAGTCGAAACGCGCCGTGCCGCGCAGGTAGCCGAGATCGCCCGCGAACAGGCGGTGCGCAATCAGGAGGCAGAAGCCGCCCGGATCGAAGCGAAGAAGCAGGTCGATGCGCAGCAGATCGAAGCCGACCGGCTGGTCGAAGAAGCGCGGATCGACCAGGTTCGAGCGCTTGAGATCGCCCGGCAGGAACAGCAGATCGCGGTGCAGAACAAGAGCCGCGAGGAAAGCCAGGCCAAGGCCGAAGCCGATGCTGCGCGTGCCAGGGCTGTCGCTGCCGAAGAGCAGGTCACGACTGCGCGCGAAGGCGAGGTCGCCGAGCGCCAGAAGATGATCGAGCTGATCGAGGCCGCCAAGCAGGCGGAGCGCGATGCGATCCAGGTCAAGGTCGAGGCCGAGGCCGAGCGTGACGCTGCAGCCAACCGCGCCGAAGCGGTGCGCCGCGAAGCGGAAGGCGAGGCAGAGGCGGAGAAGCTGCGGGCGGAAGCTGCCCGGATTCGCTTCGAAGTCGAGGCCGCAGGCCAGCAGGCGATCAACGAAGCTGCGAATATTCTCTCGATGGAGCAGATTTCGCTGCAGACCAAGCTCGCTCTGCTCAAGGTCCTGCCGGAGGTGATCCGCGAAAGCGCGAAGCCGATGGAAGCGATCGATTCGATCAAGATCGTGCAGGTCGATGGCTTGACCAATGGCGGCAAGAGCAACGGCGCTGGAGCCGGAGCAGGTGCCACCGGCAACGGTTCGGGCAATCTGGCCACCGATGCGGTATCCGCAGCGTTAGCCTATCGTGCCCAGGCGCCTGTCCTCGACGGCTTGATGAAAGAGCTGGGCCTGGATGGCTCCTCGCTCGGTTCGCTTGTGAACGGAGCGGCGGAGGACGCAATCGCCGTACCGCAGCCGGAGGTGAACGGTCGGGCCAATGGCGGCGATAATGCCTCCATTCCGGCAATTGACGGTTCCGACATCGGTGATGCCGATGCGCTTTCAGAACCTGCCGGCTGAGCCATTCTGCTGGCTGAACTATCGAACCTCCCGGGCAGCATCCCTGCTCGGGAGGTTTTTCTTTACTGGCGTAGCAACCGTTCCGCCATGGCGCGCACATCCGCGCCCATATCCTCGCGCTCCAGAGCCAGCGCGAGCGTCGCTTCGACGAAGCCGATCTTGCTGCCGCAATCGAAGCGCCGTCCGTCGAAGGTTACTGCATGGAAGGGCTGGGTGCCGATCATCCTGGCCATGGCATCGGTCAGCTGGATTTCACCGCCCGCACCCTTCCCCTGATTCTCGAGCGTCCGCATCACTTCTGGCTGGAGGATATAGCGACCGGAGATGATCTTGTTTGAGGGTGCTTTATCGACCGGCGGTTTTTCGACCAGCCCGCGCACCTCCGTGATGTTCCCGCGCTGCTCGCCCGGATCGATCACGCCATAGCTCGACACTTCCTCATGCGGCACTTCGAGCACGCTGATGAGGTTGCCCCCGACTTCGTGATAGGCATCGACCATCTGTTTCATGCAGCCTGGTTCGCCGATCATCAGCTCATCGGGCAGGAAGATCGCGAAAGGCTCGTCGCCCACGATTGCGCGCGCGCACCAGATCGCATGTCCCAGACCCATCGGCACCTGCTGGCGCACGGTGATGATATCGCCGGGCGTGGCGCGCGTCGGGTCGAGCACGCCCATGTCCTTGCCCCGCTCGCTCATCGTGGTTTCAAGTTCGAATGCGATGTCGAAATGTTCGACGATCGCAGTTTTGCCGCGGCCGGTAACGAAGATCATCTGCTCGATGCCGGCCTCGCGCGCTTCGTCCACCGCATATTGGATCAGCGGCCGGTCGACGATCGGCAGCAATTCCTTGGGGATCGCCTTGGTCGCCGGGAGGAAGCGAGTGCCCATGCCGGCCACGGGAAAGACGGCTTTTTTGATCGGTTTGCTGGTGCTCATGAGGCAAGGGGTTAGAGCGGGCGCGGCGCGCGCGCAACCGGGCGTTTTGGGGCGGCCATGCGATAGAGTTGCCTGCGGGCGCAGAGGCGCTAAGGGGTTGGAATGGACAAACTTGTAATTCACGGCGGCAACCGGCTGGAAGGGACAATCCCGATTTCCGGGGCCAAGAATGCCGCGCTCACGCTGATACCCTGTGCGCTGCTGACCGAAGAGCCGCTGACGCTGAGAAACCTTCCGAGGCTGGCCGATATCGACGGCTTCCAGCACCTGATGAACCAGTTCGGCGTGACGACCGTGATCCAGGGGACGCGGCCGGAAGATTTCGGCCGGGTGATGAGCCTTGAGGCGACGCGCATCACCTCTACCGTTGCTCCCTATGATCTGGTGCGCAAGATGCGCGCATCGATCCTGGTGCTCGGCCCGATGCTGGCGCGCATGGGCGAAGCGACGGTTTCGATGCCGGGTGGCTGCGCGATCGGCAACCGGCCGATCGACCTGCATCTCAAGGCGCTTGAAGCCTTCGGTGCGGAGATCGAGCTGGCGCAAGGCTATGTGAGGGCGACTGCGCCCGAAGGCGGCTTGCCCGGCGGCGAATTCGATTTCCCTGTGGTTTCCGTCGGCGCGACCGAAAATGCGCTGATGGCGGCGGTGCTGGCCAATGGGACCTGCCGCTTGTTCAATGCCGCGCGCGAGCCGGAAATCGTGGACCTGTGCAATTTGCTGGTGGCGATGGGTGCGGAGATCGAAGGGATCGGCGGCTCGGATCTCACCGTGCACGGAGTGAAGCGGCTGCATGGCGCGACCTATCGCGTGATGGCGGACCGGATCGAAGCGGGCTCCTATGCCTGTGCGGCGGCGATCACCGGCGGCAATATCCGGCTGGAAGGCGCCAAGGCAGACGAGATGGCAGCCACCATCCATGCCCTGCGCTCGATCGGAGTCGAAGTGGAGGAAGACAAGAAGGGCATCCGGGTGGTCGCTGACGGGTCGCTGAAGGCGACCAATCTCACCACCGCGCCCTATCCCGGCCTCGCCACGGACATGCAGGCACAATTGATGGCGCTGCTGTGCAAGGCCGAAGGCACCAGCGTGCTGAAGGAGACGATCTTCGAAAACCGCTATATGCATGTGCCCGAACTGGGCCGCATGGGCGCGGATATCGAAACCGAAGGCCGCACAGCCATCGTCAAGGGTGTCGAACAATTGACCGGAGCGGAAGTGATGGCGACCGATCTGCGCGCGTCGTTCAGCCTGGTGCTTGCGGGCCTCGCGGCCGAAGGCGAAACCACGGTGCGCCGCCTATACCACCTCGACCGCGGATACGAGCGGCTGGAAGAGAAGCTCAAGCTGGTTGGTGCCGATATCGAGCGGGTCGGCGACGACTGACAGATTACGCAGGACCTTTCGCGATTTTCGCTCGTTGGGGGTGGGAAGGGAAAGGTCTATGCTTCGCAAGCTGCTCGCGCTGGGCGGGCTCGGATATGCCGGTTATCGCCTGTTTCTGGGCGCTCGTGCGCGCCGCCATGCCGCTTTTGCCGCTGGCCAGCCACAGGGCAGCCACACGGACGTTCGCGACGCCGGGCCTGCAGCAATGCGAGACGCGCCGGTGCGTGAATGGACCAGGATCGACGAGGCAGGTGACGAGAGCTTCCCGGCCAGCGATCCGCCAGGTGGTTATTGAGCTAGCTACCGTCGCGCAGCCAGGGCGAGTCCTTTGACCAGAAGATGATGTCGACCCCCAGATACTCCGTTGCAAAATCAAGGAAGTCGGCGCGCGTGAAGCGCTTTCCCGTATCCGGATTGGTATAGCTCAGGGTCGGTTCCTGAATCGCCATGGCCACCACTGGCAATCTTCCCCGATAATCGTGAAAGAAGGGGTAGGAATTCTTCATCTGTCCACGTCGCCAGGGCACTATGTCTGGCCCGCCGAGCCCAATGCCGTCCTGTTCCGCGGCGGCGAAGAAACGCGTGAAATAGCCATTGTCATCGCCCCAGCCGCATGGCCAGAAATTGATATATTGCACCACCAGGCTCTGCCTGAATGCGGCACTGGCATGGCGGGCATTTTCAAGCTCGCCGTTGAAATAGCTCTCGCAATCGAATTGCGAATCGCCCTCGCCGATGTCGATCGCGGTTTCAGGCAGGTTGATCCCTGCGATCTTGCCATCGAACTGCTCTGCCAATGCGGAGATCAGCGCCTGGAAGCGCTGGCGCAGTGCCGGTACCCATTGTTTCGCCACCCAGCCTGCACCTTCCGGTTCCCCCTCGGCAATGAAGGTGATCTGTCTTTCCAGCCCGCCCTCATATTGCGGCTCGGTCAGGATGTAGTCGGGCAGATTGCGGGCATTGGGTAGAAAGAAACGGTCCTGAAGCTGGATCCACAGTTTCCTGTCCAGGGCTTCGGTCGTCGCCAGGTCTCGCTCGATTGCAGAAAAATCATAGGTCCCTTGTTCGGGCTCAAGCTGTTTCCACGTGTAAAGAATCTGCACTCCGCTTATGTCGCGGCGTTCGAGAAGGCCAGACACGTCTGAGGCATTGCTGCCCCCTGCGAAGACATAATTGAGCGGCTCTACGCCATCTTGCGCATGGGTGCTGGCCGGAAGCACCGCCAGAGCAATTGCAAGCAGGAAGCGTCTCATGAGTTTCCTTCTTTGCGCCGACCCACCAGCCAGATCCTGATCGCGCCAGCCAGCCCCGGCGGCGTTTCCGCGCGGATGCGTTCCTCGTCGATGCGGGCGACCAGCGCATTGATCGGAACGTCCTCAGCCGCCGCTGCCTCGCACAGCATATCCCAGAAAATCGGCTCGAGACTTATCGAAGTCTTGTGCCCGGCAATCTCGACCGAACGCTTCACCGGCGGGTGGTAGGGAGGCGTCGCGCTATTGGTCACGGTCGCGGGAAGTTCACGAATTCGATTGTGTTGCCATCGGGATCGCCGACGAAGGCCCCGAAATAGACTGTCATCGCGGCCTGTCGCGGGCCGGGCGCGCCGCGATCGCTGCCGCCTTCGGCCAGCGCGGCAGCGTGGCACTGGCTAACGGCGTCTTCGTTCGGTGCGCGCAAGGCGATGTGTGCGCCGGGCTCGCTTTCCGCTCTGAACCCGTTGCGCAGATTGATCCAGAGCTCGGGATATCTCTTGCCGAAACCGGCGGTGCCCTCGCGCGTCACCAACTGTTTGAACCCGAGCGGAGCCAACACCGCGTCATAAAAGGCGCTGGCTCGCGCAAGATCGGATACGGCGATGGAGACGTGGTCGATCACGCGGCGAACAATCGCCGCCTGGCCGCTACCCGTCAATACATATGCTGGCCGCCATTGAGACTCATGGTCGAGCCGGTGACGAACTCCGCATCGTCGGCTGTAAGGAAGGCGACTCCACGCGCGATCTCCTCGGCATGGCCCAACCGCCCGACAGGAATCTTGGCGACGATCTTCTCCAGCACCGGCTCCGGCACGGCGGCAACCATGTCGGTATCGATATAGCCGGGCGCGATCGCATTGCAGGTCACGCCGAACTTCGCGCCTTCCTGCGCCAATGCCTTGGTAAAGCCGTGGATGCCGCTCTTCGCAGCGGCGTAGTTGACCTGGCCATATTGGCCGGCCTGGCCATTGATCGAACCGATGTTGACGATCCGGCCCCATCCGCGTTCGCGCATGCCGGGGAAGGTCGCCTTGGCCATGTTGAAGCAGCCGCCAAGGTTCACGCGCATCACGTCATTCCAGTCGTCGAAGCTCATCCGGTGGAGCGTGCCGTCGCGCGTGATACCGGCATTGTTGACCACGATGTCGATATCGCCGAACTCCTCGGCGACCGCTTTGCACCCTGCGAGGCAGGCCTCGTGATCGCCCACGTCCCATTTGCGTGCGGGGATACCGGTGCGTTCGGTAAAGGCCCTGGCGGCTTCATCATTGCCGGCATAATTGGCGACCACCGTGCGGCCCTGTTCCTTCAGGGCAAGGCTGATCGCCTCGCCAATTCCGCGCGAACCACCTGTAACAATTGCAACGCGAGCCATTTCGGCGCCTCCCCTTGAGCATGTGTGATTCTCAGAACTAACGATGCCGTAGCGTCACGCAAACAAAAACCCCGCAAAAGCGGGGCAATGTGTACGAAATGACGAGACCGTGAGGCTAAAAACGGAGCTGAGTGCCCACATAGACCGCCTGACTGTCCTGCGAAGAATCGGTCAGCGGTGCGATTCGGTCGCGTTCCTGCGACAGGCGCACACCTGCAGTCACATTGAGATTGCGGGTCACGCGATAGGCACCGCCCAGATCCACTGTCTGCTTGCCCAGGCCTTCCAGCGTTCCTTCGCTGCGCCCGGCATTGCCCTTGCCCTCCAGCGCGATGCGCGGCTGGAACCGGCTCGGTTTGTCAGGTGCCGACGGGCCTGCGGGTTCGAAGCGCGCCAGGTCGGGCATGTCGATATTGCGAACGGTTTCAGGCAGCGATACCGGACGGGCAAAACTCTGATAGCCGCGCGCGATGCCAAGATCGTAGCGGGTCGAGGAAATGGCAGAGATGCCCTTGCCTGCACCCGGAACCGATTCGATCGCATTGCGCAAGGAAATCGCCCGCGCAACATCATCGTCCACGCGAATCGCAACGGTTACAGTGCGTTCGCCCTTATTGGTGGTCCCAGCAGGCGTGAAGCGAAGGCCATCGCCGCCAACATGCTGCGCAACCCGGCGGGCAAGCTGCGGATCGACCGAAGCGGGGGTGAAGAAACCCAGTCCGCTATCGCGAGCCGTTCCGGCACCGTCCGAAAGCGCGGCCAGCGCGAGCCCTGCCGAAGGGACGCTCACGGCCAGGCCGAACGCGGCCAGCAGCAGCGGCAGCTTGCGCGCTGCGCCAGTCTTGCTGTCCCCTGCCTCGGCCATAACCTGCCCTTGCTCCCAATCCATTGCCCGGCCCCCATCGGGCCGTGCGGCGAAATCACATTCAGGCCTCTGCCTTATAGTCCCTTCGCAAATGAACCCGGGCTGACCGGATAGCGCCTGCAAAAGAGACTCGCGACTCCGCAAATCGAACGCCAAACATAGGAGCTGGACGGATGTTTGCGCAATCATTTTCCAGTCCATGCCACTTGGAGGAAAGAATCTGTTGCACACAACACACAATCGGCGCCGCATTCAGCGCTCGTAAAGCAATGTGAAGCGCAGAAACGGGGCACTACGCAGCGGCGGGGCAACCAGATGCCTTGCCGCCTGCGCCGAGGCAGCTATAGAGCCTTGGACGAATGGTTTACTGAGCTATCTTTCCGGAGGATGCGCGCCGTGATTTCCCTTTCCCGCCCGACCCGAATTGCGCTTGCCTGCGCGGCACTGGCCACGCTTGCGGCCTGTGGCGGGCGCGATCGCCCGAAAGCGGATCTTGCCGCTTCACAGATCAACACGATCGGCGTCAATTCCTATCTCTGGCGCGCTGCGCTCGAGACGGTCAGCTTCGCGCCGCTGCTCCAGGCAGACAGCACCGGCGGCGTGATCATCACCGATTGGTATGCAAATCCAGGCAATCCCGGCGAACGCGTGAAGGTTACCGTGACCATCCTCGACCAGGATCTGCGCGCCGATGCGCTGCGGGTCGCTGCCAGCCGCCAGGTTGCGCAGGGCGGTGGCTGGGTCGATGCGCCGGTCCAGGCCGCGACCGTGCAGAAGCTTGAAGACATTATCCTGACCAAGGCACGTGATCTGCGCCGCAAGGCTGTAGCTTCCTGACAAATATCGCCCTAACGGGACAATCATGACCGACACGCGTTCCGACACCCGTTTCGATCCGGGGCAAGCCGACCTGCGCTGGCAGCGCGCCTGGGAAGAGGCGGGCACTTTCTCCGCCGATTCCGCCAGCCCCAAACCCAAGAGCTACGTGCTCGAGATGTTTCCCTATCCCTCGGGGCGCATCCACATGGGCCACGTCCGCAATTACACGATGGGCGACGTGCTGGCGCGCTACAAGCGGATGCGCGGACACGAAGTGTTGCATCCGATGGGGTGGGACGCATTCGGCATGCCGGCCGAAAATGCGGCGATGGAAAAGGGCGTCCATCCGGGCGGCTGGACCCGCCAGAATATCGAGACGATGAAGGCCCAGCTCAAGCGCATCGGCTTTGCGCTCGACTGGACGCGCGAATTCGCCACCTGCGATCCCGAATATTACGGCCATGAGCAGGCGCTGTTCATCGACCTGTACGAAGCGGGCCTGGTCTATCGCAAGGAAAGCGAAGTCAATTGGGACCCGGTCGACATGACGGTGCTCGCCAATGAGCAGGTGATCGACGGCAAGGGCTGGCGATCCGGTGCCGAGGTCGAGAAGCGCAAGCTCAATCAGTGGTTCCTCAAGATCACCCAATTTGCCGAAGAACTGCTTGATGGCCTGGGCAAGCTTGAGGACTGGCCCGAGAAGGTCCGGCTGATGCAGGAAAACTGGATCGGCAAGAGTTCCGGGATGGAATTCAGCTTCGACCTGTCGAATGGCGATACGCTGCCCGTCTATACCACGCGGCCAGACACGATTTTCGGCGCAAGTTTCGTGGCGGTTGCCCCCGACCACCCGCTGGCACAGAGTGTCGCGGCGCAGAATTGCGATGCGGCCAAGTTTATCGAACGCTGCAAGCGCGGCGGCACGACTGCTGCCGAGCTGGAAACGGCGGAGAAATTGGGCTTCGACACCGGTATCGGCGCGAAGCATCCCTTCACCGGCGAGTACCTGCCAGTCTTCATCGCCAACTTCGTGTTGATGGATTACGGCACCGGCGCGATCATGGCGGTGCCGGGGCACGACCAGCGCGATTTCGAGTTCGCCACCAAGTACAACCTGCCGATTCTGCGCGTCGTCGCCGGCAAGCCCGAGGATGCAGACCTGCCTTTCGGCACCGAGGCCGAGCCGGGTGACGGCGTGGTGGTCAATTCCGGCTTCCTCGACGGCATGAGCGTGGAAGAGGCGAAGGCAGAGGTCATCGCGCGCGCCGAGGCCGAGAAGTGGGGCCAGGGTACGACCGTGTGGCGGTTGCGCGACTGGGGCGTGAGCCGCCAGCGCTATTGGGGCACACCAATTCCCTTCATCCATTGCGGCACCTGCGGCGTGGTTCCGGTGCCGAAGGAGCAACTGCCCGTAACCCTGCCCGACGACGTCGATTTCAAGACGCCGGGCAATCCGCTGCTGCGTCACCCGGGCTGGAAGCATGTCGACTGCCCCAAATGCGGCGGCAAGGCCGAACGTGAGACGGATACGCTCGACACCTTTGTCGACAGCTCGTGGTACTTCCTGCGTTTCGCCAGCCAGCCGGCGGACAAGCCGTTTGACCGCGACGAAGTGGCCGCCTGGCTGCCGGTCGAGCAATATATCGGCGGGATTGAGCATGCGATCCTTCACCTGCTCTATGCCCGCTTCTGGACTCGCGCGCTGCAGCATATCGGGTTGCTGGACTTCGCAGAGCCCTTCGCTTCGCTGTTCACGCAAGGCATGGTCACGCATGAGACCTATGCGCGCCGTGCGCCCGACGATGGGCGGCTGAGCTATTTCCTGCCCGACGAGGTTGAACGCAGTTCCGATGGTGCGGTGCTCAAGGCTGACAGCCTGCCGGTGGAAATCGGCCGCGTCATCAAGATGTCGAAGTCGAAGAAGAACGTGGTCGATCCCGATGCGATCATCGACCGCTTCGGCGCAGATGCGGTGCGCTGGTTTATGCTGTCCGACAGCCCGCCCGAACGCGATCTGCCCTGGTCAGAAGCGGGGATCGAAGGCTGCGGGCGTTTCGTCCAGCGGCTATGGCGTCTATTCGCCAGCCTGGATGCGAATGCCGAAGGCGAAGACAAACCGCTTGAGCGCAAAGCGCATCAGGCGATTGCCGCAGTGGCGGAAGATATCGAGGCGCTGTCCTTCAACAAGGCGGTTGCGCGGATCTACGAACTGACCAGCGCGGCGGAGAAGGCGGCCCCGTCCGCCTCGCGCAATTTCGCGGTCCGCACAGTTCTGCTGCTCGTCTCACCGATGATGCCGCATATCGCCGAAGAGGCCTGGGCGGGCGCAGGCGACGGCGGGCTGATCGCCGATGCCCCGTGGCCGGTGCACGATCCCGCGTTACTGGTCGAAGACGAAGTGACCATCGCCGTCCAGCATATGGGCAAGCTGCGCGATACGCTCACCGCACCCAAGGGAGCGCCCAAGGAAGATCTCGAGGCGCTTGCGCTCGCGAGCGAGAAGGTCCAGCGTTCGATCGATGGAGCGGCAATCCGCAAGGTGATCGTAGTGCCTGACAGGCTGGTGAATATCGTTACGTGATGCGCGGCGTGCTGGTCCTCGCCGCGCTGCTCGCGTTCTCCCCGCTTCTGGCGGGTTGCGGTCTGCAGCCGATGTATGCGGGCGGTGGCAATGCTGCAGTGGCTCAGGGCCTTGCAGCAGTCGATGTGCCCTCAATTCCCGGGCGGGCAGGCTGGCTGATGCGCAATGCGCTGACTGACAGGCTGGGTGTCGCGGGGGCTGCGGCACCGCGCTACCGGCTCGATGTGCGGCTCGACGATTCGCTTGAAGGGCTTGGCGTCCTCGGCGACGATACGATCAGCCGGGAGCGGCGCATCCTGCGCGCGCGCTATCAGCTGGTGGATATAACCAGCGACGAAATCCTGCTCGACGCAACCGATGGCGCCGATGCCGGGATCGATGTCGTTTCCAGCGAATATGCCACCATCGCCGCCGAGCAAAAGGCACTGGAAAATCTCGCTCTCGAAGTGGCGGACCGGATGGTGACGCGCGTGGCGCTCACTCTGCGTGCGCGAGAAAAGGGACAATCGAGCGAATGATGGGGCAGCCGTGAAAGCGACGCAACGCGATTTCGCTTCGGTCGCCCAGCGCGCGGCGCAGCATTGCTCGACCTTCTTCTTCTGCGGACCCGATGAAGCTGGTGCAGCCGCCGCCCTGCAGCGCGTGGTCGAACTGCTCGACGATCCGGGCGAGCGGGTGGAAATGTCGGGCGCAGAGCTGCGGCGCGATCCGGTTCTACTGGGGGATGAAGCGCGCTCGGGTTCGCTTTTCGGCGATTCGCGGCATATCCTCGTCCGTGCCAGCGGCGATGAAGCGCATGATGCGGTGCAGAATCACCTCGCAGCGCATGGCGATGCCTGCCCGGTGCTTGTGCTAGCCACATCGGCGACCGACAAATCGCGCACCGCCAAACTGCTCGAGAAGCGCAAGGATGCGCTGGTGGCGATGTTCTGGCCGCCCGATCTCTCTTCGGTTGCGGCGTCGGTAAGGTCGATGGGCGACGCGGCGGGCTTGCGGCTGGGCGGCGATCTTGCCGAACGGATCGCGCGCGCGGCCGGGCTCGATGTCCGGCTGGCGCAATCCGAAGTCACCAAGCTGGCGCTCTATTGTGATGCCTCCCCACAATCGCCCAAAACAGTCGATGCAAGCGACCTCGAAGCGATCGGCGCCGCGACCGAGGAAGACGGCTTCATGCCGCTCGTCAATGCCGTGCTCTCGGGCGAGACGGGCAAGCTGGACCGCGAATTGCACCGTATGCGCGAGCACGGGATGAACCCGGTCGGGCTGCTGCTGGCGGTGGAGCGACGTGCGGCGCAGCTCGCCCAGATCGGCGCGAAGCTCGGTCCCAGGGGCTCGCTCGACAATCTCGGTCGGGGCGAAAAGGCGCAGCTTGGCATCTTCTTTCGCGAAGAGCGGGATATTCGCACGCAGCTCAAGAACTGGCACAGGCACAAGCTGGAGCGTTTGGGCCCCAGGTTGATGCAATTGCACAAGGCACTGCTGGCCAACAGCCAGTCGGCAGAAGTGCTACTTTCCCAGGAACTTGTGGAGATTGCGCGTTTCGCGGCTCGCCGTTGATCGTACACCATTAACAGGTTTTAACGGCAAGAAACTCAACATTACGTAGAATTACGCATAGCGTGCGCCGCATGACGGAGCGCCCAGCGCCATGAACAAGCCCGCCAGGGACATTGCGCGCCATTTGGGTGCGGGTGAGTTCGATGTCCCTGTACGGCCCTCGCTCGAACGGCGGCGGCTGCGCGCATATATCACGATGATGCTGGGCGATATGCTGCTGCTGCATTTCGGCTTCATTCTGGCCGGACTGCTTTACGAAGGCATCTGGATGGAATGGCGTGCGCAGATGCAGGCGCAATTGCTGCTGCCGATTTTCTACACCATCGCGCTCTATAACGGGACCTATTCGGCACGGGTTCTGGTCGACAGGCGATACGCCATTCGCAAGGCGCTGGTGGCGCTGCTGATTTCCGCCACGCTGCTCAATTTCGTCGCTTTCTACACCAAATCCAACGCGAGCTTTTCGCGTGGCAGTTTCACGATCGGGATGGTCCTTACGGGGGCGCTACTGGCCACTTTCCGCCTTGCAGTTGCCGACATGGTCGAGAGGCTGTGGGGCGGGCGCATCCGAAACAATCTGGTGATCGATGATGGGGGGCCGCCTTTCCGGATCGCCAAGGCCGACTTCATCAGCGCCAGCGATCTGGGAATCGAGCCTGTCAATGACGATCCCTTTACGCTCGACCGGCTGGGCAGGCTCCTGCGCAATCAGGACAAGGTGGTGGTGAGCTGCCTCCCTGGACGGCACGAACAATGGGCTTTCCTGCTCAAGGCGGCAGGCGTCCAGGGCGAAGTGGTGAGTGAGCCGGTCCATACGCTGGGGGCGATCGGTGTCGTCCAATACGAAGATCAGGACCTTTCGGCGCTGGTGGTTTCGATGGGGCCGCTGGGGCTGCGCGCCCGCGCCGCCAAACGTCTGTTCGATCTGGCCGTGGCGATTGGCGGGTTGATCCTGCTTTCGCCTGTGCTGATTGCCGCCGCGCTGCTGATCAAGCTGGAAGACGGCGGGCCCGTGTTCTTTGTCCAGCGCCGGATGGGGCGCGGCAACCGCTTGTTCGACATGTTCAAGCTGCGCACCATGCGCGCGGAGACGCATGATAGCGACGGCACGCTCTCGACCTCGCGGGAAGACGATCGGGTCACGCGGATTGGCAAGATGCTGCGGGCGACCAGCCTGGATGAGCTGCCACAGCTATGGAACGTCATCCGCGGCGAGATGTCGATCGTCGGCCCGCGTCCTCATGCCTTGGGCAGCCGTGCGAACGAGAAGCTCTTCTGGGAAGTGGACCGGCAATATTGGAAGCGGCATTCGCTGCGGCCCGGCCTGACCGGGCTGGCGCAGGTGCGAGGCCACCGCGGGAGTACCGAGCGGGAAGAAGACCTGTCCGACCGGCTGCAATGTGACCTCGAATATATCAGCGGCTGGTCGCTCCAGCGCGATTTCGCCATACTGTGGCGTACGCTCAGCGTCTTGCGCCACGAGCGCGCCTATTGATCTGAAAGTTCGGGCCGAGCCCTATTTCTTGTCGTCGCCCTTCGGCACCGAGAATGATCCCGAAACACGGCCGCCTTCGCCGGTGGTCGAGGCACCGGCAACCGGCGAGGAACCCGTTGCTCGTCCATCGACGCTGGATACGCCCGAGCGAAGGTCGATCACCAGCCGCCCGCCGTTCAGCGTATCCCCGCCCCGGTTCAGGCGCACATTGCCGGCCATGGTGATGATCCGGCGGTTGAAGTCATACACGGCCACATCACCCTGTGCGCGTTCATTGCCGCGCGTCACGCTGACGCCGCCCGTCGCTGTAATCCTCTGAATGCTGAGCGATTCGTCGTCACTGTAATTTACCAGCATCCGGTCGGAGCGGACCGTCAGCCCGGCCTGCGTCACCACGACCTGGCCCGAGAGCACCACGCGCTTCTGCCGGTCCTGCAGTTCGATCCGGCCAGCATTGTAGTTCACTGGTGCGTGCGAATCATGGGAGGCGATGCCTTGCGCATGCAACTGGATCCCGCCCAGCGCCACCGCAGTGAGACAGAAGGCTCCCAGCCCCGATCGCAAGGCAGTGTTCCAAAGGCTGTTCGTGTTTTGACTCATCAGGGCATCCTCAATTCGCCTGGCCGCATCGACAGCCTGGCATGGCCGATCAGCGAGACCTTGCGTTCGCTCAGATCGGCCTCGATCCGGTCGGCGGAAAAGGTGCCTGCAGGTACAGCGCCTTCCACTCCGCCGCTGCCGACCATCTTTTTGGTGGTCAGGTCGACCGATACATCATTTGCGACCATCGAATATCCGTCCGCCGCCGTCATGCGGAGCGGGCCGATCACCGACATCACTTCATTGTCGATATTATAGGCACCTGCCTGGGCGGAAATGCGGGCCGGGCCATCGGGCAGAACGATTCGCGCCACGAGGTCGCTCATCCTCACGATCCCTTCCTTGCCCGATCGCTGCACCGCCTCGCCTGCGGTCAGCGAGAAGGGGCGCCCGAGATCGTCTTCGCCGCGATACATCGCGTTTTCGACATTCAGCCGCTCGTCGATCATCGCCACCTTGTTGCGGTCTAACAGGAAGGAGACTTCGCCGCGCGGACTGAGCGGAGTGATGACCATCAGCGCCGCAATGACGCCGACGACCATCGGCAGGGCGCGCGAGAGAAAGTGGACCACCTTGTCATGGGCACCGCCGGGCGCAGCGAAATGCTGCCGCTTGCTGCGCAGTGCCTTCGCTTCACTCGTTTCGATGCGTCGCTTTATCACCATGGCTTCGGTTTACGCCGGTGCGCCTCACTCGTGGCTGAATATGTCGCGATCGATCCAGCCCGCGATATCGAGCCGCGCACGGGTCGGAAGGAAGTCGAAGCAGGCCTGGGCGATTTCCATCCGGCCTTCCCGTTCCAGCCGGCGGATCAGTTCTTCACGCAGAGCATGGAGGAAGCGCACATCGCTGGCGGCATAGTCGCATTGCGCCGGGCTCAGCTCCGGCCCGCCCCAATCGCTCGACTGTTGCTGTTTGGAGATCGATTCGCCCAGCAATTCCTCGACCAGGTTCTTGAGGCCGTGCCGGTCGGTATAAGTTCGCGTCAGCTTGCTCGCGATCTTGGTGCAGAAGACCGGAGCGGCCATCACGCCCAGATAATATTCGATCGCCGCGAGGTCGAAGCGCGCATAGTGATAGAGCTTGAGCCGCGCCGGATCAGCCAGAATGGCCTTGAGATTGGGCGCATCGTAACTGCTGCCCGGGCCAAATCGGACGAGATGCTCATCACCCTGCCCGTCGCTGATCTGCACCACGCACAGCCGGTCGCGATGCGTGATGAGGCCCATGGTCTCGGTATCGATCGCAATCGGGCCATCGGCAAGCACGCCAGCTGGCAGGTCTTCTTCGTGAAAATGTACAGACATCGCTCATGCCCTTAGGCCGATTGGGGAAAGAGGGGAAGGGGTGGTGGTGAGAGCGGCGCGTCGAGAGTAGCTTTGTTCGATGACGGCAGAAGCGATTCCCGATAGCTGGCGCGCGGCGCTCGAACCGGCGCTGACCACGCCCGAAGCGCGGCGGCTGGGCGGCTGGCTGCGTGCAGAGGAAGATTCGGGCCGCACGATCTATCCGCCAAGGGGCCAGCGGCTCAATGCGCTTGCCCATACCCCGCTTGACCAGGTGCATGTCGTGATCCTTGGTCAGGACCCCTATCACGGGCCGGGGCAGGCGCATGGCCTTGCCTTTTCGGTGCCCGATGGGGTCAAGTTGCCGCCCTCGCTGGTCAATATCTACAAGGAGCTGGAAAGCGATATCGGGATCGCCCGGCCGCAGAATGGCAATCTGGAAAGCTGGGCGAAGCAAGGCGTATTGCTGCTCAATAATACGCTGACAGTGCAGGCGGCGCAGGCTGGCAGCCATGCCGGGCGCGGCTGGGATGCGATCACCGATGCCTGTGTGCAGGCAGTGGTCGATCGCGGCGATCCGGCGGTCTTCATCCTGTGGGGTAGCCATGCGCGCAAGAAGGCCAGCCGGGTCAAGGGGTTGGGCGTGGGCGATCATCATCTGGTACTAACCAGTCCGCATCCCAGCCCGCTCTCTGCCCATTCGGGTTTCTTCGGCTCGCGGCCCTTCAGCCAGACCAACGCATTCCTTGAGAAGCACGGGCTGAAGCCGATCGACTGGAGCGTATAGGCGCGATGACGGAAGACGAAGCCCGCGCAGTGCTGCTCAAGAGGTGCGAGGAGCTGGACGAAGAAGACCGTATCAGCGCGGAAGGGCGCGCGCCGGTCACTTTGCAACAGGATAGCGTCGGACGACTCAGCCGGATGGACGCAATGCAGGTGCAGGCCATGGCGCTTGCTTCGGAGCGACGGCGCGCGGCGGAACGCCAGCGGATAGGTGCTGCATTGGCGCGGCTCGATGACGGCGAATGGGGATATTGCCTTGGCTGCGGCGAGGAAATCGCGGACAAACGGCTGCGGCACGATCCCAGCGTGACTCGCTGCGTCAATTGCGCGGGCGCGGGGTAGGGAGATACCGATGCACGCCGATAGTCAATGGACATGAAAGCGCGGGGCCTTGCCCGGCAAGCGTGATTCTCGCGGCTTGTGCGGGCAGGTGATCCCGTTACCGTGAATCGACCTCTAGTTCGCGGGCACTTTCCGGAACTCCAACCTGCCTTTCGAAGTCTCAAGCTCCAATCGACCATCAATCACTGCGCCGCGCGCATCCGTTAGGTCGAGAACGCCGAGATCGTTGGGCTGGAGTATGAAATGCAATCGGGGGGTGCTTGCCCCTGCGTCCGGTTTCAGCGCAAAGGCGCGCGATGCGATATCGTAGATTTCCTCATGCAGCTTGAGACTCTTCGGGCTGTCACACTCGCTTTCCGCCGGTGACCAGCCTTCGGGCGAGGTGAAGCCGGTTACAATCGAGCCGTCCGCGCAGACCAGGTCGACCCGGATGTTCTGGATCGGCTCGCCATTCGGCCATGTGACGGTGACCAGCGGTGCGTCGCTTTCCGCGCTCGGACCGGCCAATTCGAACATGGGCGGCACAGGCTCAGGAGACGTGGTGAACAGGACCGAGTTGCCCTGGCTCTGCCAGGTGCCGCTTGAACGCAAATCGAGCGCGCCGACGGAGAGGGCAAACTCGAAAGTGTGATCCTTGCTCAGGCGCAGACCAGCAAACATTTCGAACCGCGATCCGTCATAATAGCCGGCGAGATCGGGTTCTGGCGGGGCAACGACCGGGTGAGCACATGCCGTCGACAGCGCAAGGGAAGCGAGGGCGGCGAGGCGTGACGCCAGCCAGAGCCTGCGCGGTGCTTGCGGCATAGCAGGTTCAGAAGCTCGCGGTGACGCGCATGCCCGCCAGAATGCCGGTGTCGCGCGCGCTCACCGCGCTGTCGATCACCTGCAGGTTGGCAGTGACGCGCAAATGTTTGTCTATGCCGAGCGTGTAGAAGGCTTCGATCCCTTCTTCATCTTCCAGTGCGAGCCGGTTCGCCAGCGCGTTCACCAGTCCGTCAGTCAAAGAATAGCGATACCAGGCGATGCCGAAGCGATCCTGCGTGCGGAAACGCGGATTGCCCGAAATGCCGATGAAGCCGCTCTTGTCGAGGAAGGTCGGATCGCCATGCGAGATATAGACCTGCCCGAAGATGCCCCAGCCCTTGCCCGGCGCCTCCGGATAGACGCCGAGATACTGGTAACCGGCCAGCACCGCGCTGAACTCGCCCTTGCGATTGCCGAAGCCCGAACCGGGAGCCGGGACCAGCACCGGCACCAGCGCTTCGGTTGCGAGCTCGCTGCGGGTCGAGCCGGCCAGCTTGAGCGCGTAATAACCGGGCTTGCCGCCGAGCTTTACCGGCAGCGTGATCGATCCGAGGAACGCCACGCCCTTGTCAAAGGGGCTTTCGAACCCGGTCTTCTTCGACTGCAATTGCGGGTCGAACACCCATAACCGGTAGATCGCACTCTTGGTCGGCTTGTTGAACAAAGCGCCGATGATCGAGCCGGGCACAATCGCACTGGGCGGCAGAGCCATGGCCAGGTTCTGGAACCCTTCGTGTCCACCCCCGCCGACGACCGGCAGGCCTGCAGCGAGATCGAGCACATTGACCTTGCCGACAGTTAGCGTGGTGCCGGACTTCCAGCGCTTGGTGACATTGACATTGAGATCGAAGACATCGCCTTCGCCGGGATAGAACAGCAATGTGTTGGAAGGGAGCAGGCCGATTTCACCATTGGCGCTTTCGCCATATTTGAACTCGGGGTGGATATGCATCGACAGGCTGTTGTCGATCCCGATTGCCCCGCCCTTGATATCGAAATAGCCGTCAATCTTCCCGCCGTAGCGGAAAATATCCCTGGCATCGCCCGAAACCGGAATGTCCCCGAATTGCGAAAAGAGCACGCGGGCCTTGATCGGCGGTGCGGCCGGATGTTCGGGTGGGGGAGGCAGCGAACCGGCGTGCTGTGCCGCGGCCGCGGCCGTCTGTGTCACAGCCAGAGCGGCGGAAGCCTGACCCGGCGAGGTCTGCGCCGCATCCCCCTCCTGGCCTGATCCATCGCGCGAGATATCCGAAATGGATGCGGTGGCTTCGCTGCCTTGGCGATTGGGCGCGAGCGTGGTGCGCGCATCTTCGGCCAGAAGCGGCGAAAACAGTGATGGCAAGGCAGCAAGGAGCATGCCCGCTGCTGGCAGTGCCGAGCGCATGGCGTGACGCCCGCTATTAGACCTGATCGCGACCCTCATGCTTTGTCTGGCAGCGCAGCATTGTTGCCTCGGCGCTGCTCACTATCCCCCTGTTATGTCGTCGCCGGAAGGGGAGCACGTGAGCATTGCGAAATCAATTCGCCACGCGTCAATCGCATCCATTCCGGAGCTATCTGTAGCACTAAATAGCGGAATTATCGCCTGAATAGTATCAGAGCGACATTTCACGATCCAATTGCGGCTGGGCGATCACTATTTGCCCAATAGTGGCCAAAATGGAACGCCTGCGGCACCGCAAGGCGCAACAATCATGCACCTTGATGGGGGTATCTGGTTAGGGCCGTCCTGAGGACTTGCCCGTCAACGTGGCAGCTCGCTGGCTCCCATCAGATACTCGTCCACCGCGCGCGCGGCCTGCCTGCCTTCGCGAATGGCCCAGACGACGAGGCTCTGGCCACGCCGCATGTCGCCACAGGCAAACACCTTGTCCACGCTGGTCGCGTAGCTTTCGGTATCGGCGGAGACATTGCCGCGATCGGTCAGTTCCACGCCAGCCTGATCGAGCATCCCGGCCTTCTTCGGGCCGACGAAGCCCATCGCAAGCAGGATCAGATCGGCTTCGATCGTGAATTCCGAACCCACGATCTCCTGCATCTGGCCGTTCTTCCACTCGACGCGCACGCATTCGAGCCCGGTCACTGTCTCGCCATCGCCGACCACGCGCTTGGTCAGCACGGCCCAGTCGCGCTCAACGCCTTCTTCGTGGCTGGAAGAGGTGCGCAGCTTGAGCGGCCAATCGGGCCAGGTCAGCGCCTTGTCTTCCTTTTCTGGCGGCTTGGGCATGATCTCGAGCTGGACGACGCTTTCCGCACCTTGCCTGTTGGATGTGCCCACGCAGTCCGAGCCGGTGTCGCCGCCACCGATCACGACGACCTTCTTGCCCGTTGCCGTGAGCGAGCCGCGCGGTGCTGCACGCACTTCGTCATCGCCTGCATTGCGCTTGTTCTGCTGCGTCAGGAATTCCATCGCCAGCCTTACGCCGGGCATTTCGGAACCCGGGATCACCAGCGGGCGCGCATCCTCCGCGCCGCCGGAAAGCACGATCGCGTCGAAGTTTTCCTGCAGGCTCTGGAAAGAGATATCGACGCCAACTTCCTTGGAAGTCTTGAACGTGACCCCTTCGGCTTCCATCTGGACCCCGCGCCGGTTGATGAGGTGCTTTTCCATCTTGAAGTCCGGGATGCCATAGCGGAGCAAGCCGCCGATCCGGTCATTCTTCTCGAACACGGTGACGGTATGGCCGGCGCGAGCCAGTTGCTGCGCGCATGCGAGGCCTGCAGGCCCTGATCCGACGACAGCGACCGATTTTCCGGTCTTCTTCTCTGGCACCTGCGGCTCGATCCAGCCTTCCTTCCATCCGCGATCGACAATGGCGCATTCGATTGACTTGATGGTGACTGGCTGGTCGATGATGTTGAGCGTGCAGCTCGCTTCGCAAGGCGCGGGACAGATGCGGCCTGTGAACTCGGGGAAGTTGTTGGTCGAGTGCAGCACTTCGAGCGCACTCTTCCAGTCGCCTTCATAAACCAGATGGTTCCAGTCCGGGATGATATTGTTCACCGGACAGCCGTTGTGACAATAGGGAATGCCGCAATTCATGCAGCGCGATGCCTGCGATTGCAGCGTTTCGTCTTCCGGCTGGACGACGAATTCGCGATAGTTCCCAAGACGCTCCTTGGGATCGAGATAATCGCGTTCCTTGCGGTCGAGTTCGAGGAACCCTGTTTCCTTGCCCATCTTTACTGACCCTTATTCCGCCGCGACCGTTTCGGCTTCCAGCCGTTCTGCCTCAAGCGCTTCGAGCGCGCGCTTGTAATCGCGTGGCATGACTTTGACGAACTTGCCCAATGCGGCATCCCAATTGTCGAGCAATTCGGCGGCCTTGGCGCTGCCGGTATGCAGCTTGTGCCGCTCGACCAGGATCCTCAGCCGATCAGCATCGTGGCGCAGCATGTCGCCCATGCCGAAATCATTGACCGATTGCGGTCGCTGCTGCGGCCGGCCCGTGCCTTCCTCAGCATCGGACTTGGGTGAAATCGGCACCAGATCGACCTGAGCCGGATTGACGAGCTTTTCGAACTGGCCATCCGGATCGTAGACATAGGCCACGCCTCCGCTCATGCCGGCGGCAAAGTTCCGTCCCGTCGGGCCGAGCACGACAACCACACCGCCGGTCATATATTCGCAGCCGTGATCGCCGGTTCCTTCGACCACCGCGATGGCGCCCGAATTGCGGACGGCAAAGCGCTCGCCCGCGACGCCGCCGAAGAAGGCTTCGCCCGCGATCGCGCCGTAAAGCACGGTGTTGCCGATGATGATGTTTTCGCCCGGTTCGCGCGCCACGCCTTCCGGCTGCTTCACCACGATCCGGCCGCCGGAGAGGCCCTTGCCGACATAGTCGTTGGCGTCGCCCGTCAGGTTGAGCGTGATGCCATGGGCCAACCATGCGCCGAAACTCTGCCCGGCAACGCCGGTGAGGTTGATGTGGATCGTATCCGGCTTGAGTCCCGCATGGCCATGCACCCGGGCAACTTCGCCAGAGAGCATTGCGCCGACCGTGCGGTTGACGTTGCGGACTGGCGTGTCAATCACAACCTGTTCGCCCTTGTCGATCGCGGGGCGGCATTGACTGATCAGCTCGTTGTCGAGTGCAGCTGCAAGCCCGTGATCCTGCTCCTGTGTGTGGAACAGCTGTTTGCCTTCCTCGATCTCGACCGTGTGCAAGAGGCGCGACAGGTCGATGCCCTGCGCCTTCCAGTGGCGATGCACGCGGCGCATGTCGAGCCGGTCGGTCCGGCCGACCATTTCCTCGATCGTGCGGAAGCCCATCTCCGCCATGATCTGGCGCAGTTCTTCGGCGACGAAGAAGAAGTAGTTGATGACGTGCTCGGGCTGGCCGGTGAAGCGTGCGCGCAGCACCGGATCCTGAGTGGCCACACCCACCGGGCAGGTGTTGAGGTGGCACTTGCGCATCATGATGCAGCCAGCCGCAATCAGCGGCGCAGTGGCGAAGCCGAACTCGTCCGCACCCAGCAGCGCGCCGATGGCGACGTCACGACCGGTGCGCAGGCCGCCATCGACCTGCACCGCAATGCGGCTGCGCAGGTCATTGAGCAGCAGCGTTTGCTGAGTTTCGGCCAGGCCGATTTCCCACGGGCTGCCCGCGTGGGTCAGGCTGGTCAGCGGCGAAGCGCCGGTGCCGCCTTCATAGCCCGAAATGGTAACGTGGTCGGCGCGCGCCTTGGAAACGCCGGCGGCGACCGTGCCTACACCCACTTCAGACACCAGCTTGACCGAGATGCGCGCGGTCGGCTGGACATTCTTAAGATCGTGGATCAGCTGGGCGAGATCTTCGATCGAATAGATGTCGTGATGCGGCGGCGGCGAGATCAGGCCCACACCCGGAGTAGAGTGGCGCACCGCGCCGATCCGCTTGTCGACCTTGTGGCCGGGCAGCTGGCCGCCTTCGCCGGGCTTGGCGCCCTGAGCCATCTTGATCTGGATATCGTCCGAATTGACCAGATATTCGGTCGTCACGCCGAAACGGCCAGACGCCACCTGCTTGATCCGGCTGCGCATCGAATCGCCATTGTCGAGCGGTTTGAAGCGCTCGGGCTCCTCGCCGCCTTCGCCGGTGTTCGAACGTCCGCCGATCCGGTTCATGGCGATCGCGAGTGTCGAATGCGCCTCGTGGCTGATCGAGCCGAAGCTCATCGCGCCGGTGCTGAAACGCTTTACGATTTCGCTCGCGGGTTCGACCTCTTCCAGCGGAATCGGCTCGTCGGCCAGCTTGAACTCCATCAGCCCGCGGATCGTCAGCAGACGTTCGGACTGGTCGTTGATCGACTTGGCGAACTCTTCGTAGTTCTTCGGGTCGTTACCGCGTACCGCGTGCTGCAGGTGGGCGATGTTGCCCGCCGTCCAGGCGTGTTCCTCGCCGCGCAGGCGCAGCTGGTAGATACCGCCGACGTCCAGCATGTTGCGGTAGATCGGGTTGTCGCCATAGGCGGCCGCGTGGCGACGCACGGTTTCCTCGGCCACTTCCTTCAGGCTGACGCCCTCGATCGTGGTCGCTGTGCCGGTGAAGTATTTGTCGATGAATTCGCTCGACAAGCCGACAGCATCGAAGATCTGTGCACCGCAATATGACTGATAGGTGCTGATGCCCATCTTGGACATGACCTTGCGGATACCCTTGCCCACTGCCTTGATGTAGTTCTGGCGAACTTCTTCAGCGTCGAGATCCGCGTATTTGGCGGCGCGAATGTCTTCCAGCGTCTCGAAGGCGACATAGGGATTGACCGCTTCCGCGCCATAGCCGGCCAGCACGCAGAAATGATGCACTTCGCGCGCTTCGCCGGTTTCGACCACCAGCCCGGTCTGCATGCGCAGGCCCTGGCGCACCAGGTGATGGTGCACGGCAGCCGTTGCGAGCAGCGCTGGCATCGGGATGCGATCCGGCCCCTGTGCGCGGTCCGACAGGATCAGGATGTTGTGATCGGCCAGTACCGCTTCGGTCGCGGCCCAGCACATTTCCTTGATCGCGAGCTCGATTCCCTCGGCACCAGTCGTGGCGTCCCAGGTCATGTCGATCGTTGCGGTGCGGAAAGCGCCATCGAGCGCGATCTCGACCGAACGGATTCGCGACAGCTCCTCATTGGTGAGGATCGGCTGGCTGATTTCGAGACGCTTGTGCGTGCCCGCTTCATGGCCAAGCAGATTGGGGCGCGGCCCGATCATCGACAGCAGGCTCATCACCAGTTCTTCGCGGATCGGATCGATCGGCGGATTGGTGACCTGAGCGAAGTTCTGCTTGAAATAATCGTAGAGCAGGCGGCTGCGGCTCGAAAGCACGGCGATCGGCGTGTCGGTACCCATCGATCCGATCGGATCGTCTGCCTTGACCATCATCGGTTCGAGGAAGCGCGAAAGATCTTCCTGCGTGTAGCCGAAGGCCTGCTGGCGATCGAGCAAGCTCGTCGTGTGCTTGGGAACGGCCGACAGCTCGGGCTCGATGTGGTCGATGTCCTCGAGATTGTACTGCGCCTGTTCGAGCCACTTGGCATAGGGCTCGGCATCGGCGAGCTGGGACTTGAGCTCCTCGTCCTCGATGATACGGCCCTGCTCGAAGTCGATCAGCAACATCTTGCCCGGCTGGAGCCGCCATTTGCGCACGATGTCCTCTTCGGCAAAGGGCAGCACGCCGCTCTCCGAAGCCATGCAGACGAGATCGTCCTTGGTCACGCAATAGCGCGCAGGGCGCAATCCGTTGCGGTCCAGCGTCGCGCCGATCTGGCGCCCGTCGGTGAAGGCCACCGCAGCGGGCCCGTCCCAGGGCTCCATCAGTGCAGCGTGATATTCGTAGAATGCGCGCCGGCCCGGATCCATCAGCTCGTTCTTGGCCCATGCTTCGGGGATCAGCATCATCATCGCATGGGCGAGGCTGTATCCGCCCAGCAGCAGCAGCTCGAGCGCATTGTCGAGGCAGGCGGTGTCCGACTGGCCGTGCGGAATGATCGGCCACAACTTGTCGAGATCGGCCCCCAGCAGCGGCGATTCCATTGTCCGGCGGCGGGCGTTCATCCAGTTCACATTGCCGCGAACCGTGTTGATCTCCCCATTATGCGCCATGAAGCGATAGGGGTGGGCGAGCCGCCAGCTCGGGAAAGTGTTGGTCGAGAAGCGCTGGTGCACCAGGCCCAGTGCGGAAACGCAATCGGGGTCGCGCAGATCGTCGTAAAAGCTGCCGACCTGGTTTGCGAGCAGCAGCCCCTTGTAAACGATGGTGCGGCTGGAGAAGCTCGGGATATAGAGCTTCGACAGGCCGGGCAGTTCGTGCTTCTCTTCCAGCTTCTTGAGCGGATTCTGCACCTGCTTGCGGATCACGATCAGCTTGCGCTCGAATGCATCCTGATCGGCGCAATTCTCGCCGCGCGCGACGACGCACTGGCGAATTACCGGCATCGATTCGAGCACGGCCTTGCCCAGCCCGTCGAGCGTGGTGGGGACTTCACGCCAGCCGACCAGGCGCTGGCCTTCCTTGGTGATGAATTTTTCGAACTGTTCGGTCACGAAATCGCGCGCGGCGGCGTCACGCGGCATGAAGCACATCGCGACAGCATAATCGCCTGCAGCGGGCAGATCCTTACCTTCGGATTCGGCCCATTTGCGGAACAGCGGATCTGGAATTTGCAGCAGGATTCCCGCGCCGTCACCCAGAAGAGGGTCCGCGCCCACCGCGCCGCGATGGTCGATATTCTCGAGAATCTGCAGCGCCTGGGTAATGATCGCATGCGATTTGTCGCCCTTGATATGGGCGACAAAGCCCACACCACAGGCGTCATGTTCGTTGCGCGGATCGTAAAGGCCTTGCCGTTCGGGCAGGCCGTTCGCCGGATAACCCATTCAAACTCCATATCGTTCAAGCCGGGCAACGCTTACGCGCGCAACCGGCAATGAAGCGCGATTCTCCCCGGCTAGCGAGGAATCAAAAATGTCGCGAAACCTCCCTTTGGCGAAATGAAGCAATTTTTGCAACTGCGAAGCTTAGTGCATTCGATTGCCGTGCCTAAAGCCCCGCTTTCGCCGCCGCGGGCGCAAGGAGGTGCATGGAGAATGTTGGGCCAGGCCCGTTTGAGGCGCTGTCAGGCGCCGCCGCTCATCCGCTGGAGCTTCTCAAGCGCTTCGCGCAGCGCGAGCTCGGTCTGATCGACCTGTTCGCGGGTCGATATCGCCAGAGCGGCATTACCGTCCGTGGCATAGCGAGGAGCCGGAGCCCTGGAGATCGTCGGCAGACTGCGAAGCGCTTCCATCAAGGCCGGATCGGGCGCAGAGACGGTGCTGGCGCCAGCGGTATCCGCACCGCGCCTGCGGTGATCTTCCAGCGCAAGCGCAAAGCGCTCCACCATCTGGACCAGACTCATGTCCTCGATGTTCTGGCTGCGCAGCTTGGTTACTGCGCCTGCACCCGGTTCGGCTTCACCCGGCTCGGCTTCACTCTGCTCGGCCCGGTCGGTGATTTCACTCACCGGCAGTTCGGCGAATTGAGCGTTTTCGGCCAGCGGTGCATCTTCGGCAGCGTCAGGCGCAGGTTGGATGGTCTGTCCGGGAAGTTCCCGTTCACCGCTATGATCGCGGCTGAAGACTTCCGCATTCTCGCCCGCTTCCCGTTTCGCTTCGGCCAGCGCGTCGCGAGGATTCAGCCATTCGGGCTGTTCGGGCGGCCACTCTTCCTCTTCATCGTCCGCATCTTCGCCGGTTTCCTCGACAGTATAGTCAAAGGGATTTCCGGATTCCTCCTCCGGCAGTCGATCGAGGCCAAGCTCGGAGACGGAAATGATTTGCGCGGAACGCCTGCCGGTCCGCTTTGGCTCTTCGGAAGCGGCTTCCGCATCTCCGCCTTCGGTCTCATCGGAGCGGCGCTGGCCGCCAGACAGCCTGCCAAGTGCCGCGGCGCCCTTGAAGCCGATATAGGCCGCCATCGCTGCGGCGAGCAGAGCAAAGGTCCATTCTCCGGTGAGCATCCACACGCCCAATCCGAACAGCACCGCCAGCCAGCCGCCAACGATCGCCGGAAACGCGGGATGCCGCGCGATCGGCCTGCGCTTTGCTTTGCCGCTGTTCTGTTTGCGCTTGAACATGCTGCGCCGGATCCCCGTAGTTCTGCCGTCTTGCCTAGGCCGCGCGCGCGGCGCGTGACTCGTTCCGACGCTCTAGCAAGTCGTGGTAAACGAGCTGATAACGCTGAATATTTGTGGCCCAATCATGGTGTTCGCGGACATGGGCGGCGGCGCGAGCCTTCATCGCATCCCAATCGTTTCTCGCATCGAGAAGACGCGACAGCGCATCGGCGCAGCCCGCAGGATCGTCTGCGGGAAAGAGCGTTCCGGTCACGTCATCGCTTACCAGTTCGCAATGGCCACCAACGTCGGAGGCGGCGACGAGCCTCTGCTGCGCCATCGCCTCTAATGGCTTAAGGGGCGTGACGAGATCGGTCAGCCGGCTGCGCTTGCGCGGATAGGCGAGGATGTCGATCAGCGAATAGTAGCGCTCGACTTCGGAATGCGGCACGCGGCCGGTGAAGATCGCGCAGCCGGGATCGGGCAGGCGCTCCAACTGAGCGCGCAATGCTTCTTCCATCGGACCGCCGCCAGTAAGCAGTAGCTTCGCGCCGGGATGGTCCTCCCGCAGCAGCGGCATGGCTGCAATCAGATCGTCGAGCCCTTCGTAATCGTAGAAGCTGCCAATGAAGCCGATGACCGGCTCGCCTTCTGTAATGCCCAGCTTCTTCGCAAGCGTGTCGTCACGCGGTACCGGCTCGCCGAACAGCGACAGGTCGACGCCATTGGGGGAAATGCCGATCTTGCCCGGAGCAAAGCCGCGCGAAACCAGATCGTCGCGCAATCCGTGACATATGGTGAAGACGGCGTCGGCACCTTCGACCACACGATTTTCCAGCGCGCGGGTAAGGCGATATTTGACCGATCCTTCGCGTCCATTGCCATTGCCGACCGCGGCATCTTCCCAGAAGGCACGGATTTCATAGACCAGCGGAATGCCGTGCTTGCGCGCGACCCGCATCGCCGCTTCGCCGCAGATTGCAGGCGAATGGGCGTGGATGATGTCGGGCCGCCAGTCGGCGACGACCGCTTCGATTCCTGCGGCGAATTGTGCGATCTCGCGCCATTCGCGGATGACCGCAGGGCCTTCGGCGCTGCCGGGGCTGCGGTGGAACAGCAAGCCGTCCACCGTTTCCGCAACCGGACCCTCCGCACTGTGACGCAATCCTGTAACGCCGCGCACTTCGATCCCGGCGGCCTGCTGGGCCTTCAGGATCGCTCGCGTGCGAAAGGTATAGCCGCTGTGCAGCGGAAGCGAATGGTCGAGGACATGGAGAACGCGCGTCATGTGCGGCCCCTTGCCACGAATGTGCTTAACGGGCCGTCAACTGCATGTTGTTAATGCATTTTGCATAAAGGGTGCGCCGCACCTGCCGAGCAATCTGCCTGGGGAACCGCCCGCTTGATCGACTATTTTGCCCTGGCCCTGGCCCATGCGCTTTTGGCGATTGGCTTCCTGCGCCTGGCGAAGAGCGAGGTGCTGGATCGCGACGATCTGGCACCGGAAGAAAGTGGCGTACGCGAAGATGCGGCCTCGGCCGACGCGGCGGAGCGCCAGGCGTGATCGATTTCGTGTTCCTCGCCTTCCTCGGATTTATCATGGTGCTGGGCCTGCGCCGCCCGTTCCTGTGGGTGCTGGCCTATATCTATATCGATATCCTGGCACCGCAGCGGATCGGCTATGGCATCCTTCATTCGATCCCGGTGTCCTTGATCGCCTTTCTCGCGGCCTTCGGCGGCTGGTTGCTGCTCGATTACAAGAAGGGCGCACGCTTCACCTTTCGCCAGGGACTGATGCTGGCGCTGCTGCTCTATTGCGCCTGGACCACCGGACACGCCGATTTTCCGGTCGAAGCGCAGGAGAAATGGGGCTGGGTGTGGAAGGCACTGGTCTTCGCCATCTTCCTGCCGCTGACAGTCACGACCCGGTTGCGGATCGAAGCGCTGGCGATGGTGATGGTCCTTTCGGTTGGCGCGATCATCATCAGCGCGGGCATGAAGACGGTCGGCGGGGGCGGCGGCTATGAGAACCTCTACTTCTTCGTCAACGACAACAGCGGCATTTACGAAAGCTCGACGCTGGCGACAGTCGCGATCGCGATCATTCCGCTGATCGTCTGGTTCACCAGGCACGGAACGATCTTCCCGCCAGACTGGCGCGTACGAACGTTCTCGTTCGCTCTGATCTTTGCCTGCCTGCTGATCCCGATCGGGACCGAAGCGCGCACTGGCCTGCTGTGTATCGCGGTGCTGTGCGTCATGGCGCTGCGCGATGTACAGCACCGGTTGAGCTTCATTGTTGCGGGGGCACTGCTGGGGCTGGTGGCGCTGCCCTTCCTGCCGCAAAGCTATTACGACCGGATGGCGACGATTGGCGCACCGGGGCAGGACGAGAGTGCCTCGACCCGCGTGGCGGTGTGGGAATGGACGCTGGACTATGCCTCCTCCCATCCATTGGGCGGCGGCTTCGACGCCTATCGCGGCAACAGCTTCACCTATATTCTTCCTGTCCGCAAGGAAGTGGGCAACACGACATCGGTCAAATTTGAAGAGGTGACGGACAAGGCGCGCGCCTATCACTCCGCCATCTTCGAGATGCTGGGCGAGCAGGGCTGGCCCGGTCTCGTCCTGTGGCTGTGGCTGCAGGCATTGGGCGTGTGGCAGATGGAAAGAATCCGCCGCCGCTGGAAAGGGCGAGACGAAGATGGGCAGCGATGGCAGGCGCCCCTTGCCGTGGCGCTGCAGATCTCCAGCGTGATCTATATCGTCGGCGCCCTGTTCCAGGGCATCGCCTATCAGCCAGTGATCCTGATGATTATCGGGCTCCAGATCGGCTTTCACAGCTATTGCCTGCGCATCGATTCGCAGGGCGAAGAGCCAAAACGGCTGAAACGCGCCAGAATCAGGCGCCGCAGCGGCGGCGATGCCGTAGCGGCAGGTTGACGTTTACGGAAACTTCATTGCGCTGAGCGGCGACTTGCTCCATGAAGCGCGGCGACACGGCGAGAGTCGCCAAGCTGAACAAGGAGAGGCGCATGAGCCCGCAAGAAATCGCAGCCAAGGTTGGCGAGCATCTGGCAACCAGCGAATGGGTTGAGATCAGCCAGGACCGCATCAACCAATTCGCCGATGCGACCGGCGACCATCAGTTCATCCACGTCAATCCGGAAATGGCCAAGATGACGCCCTTCGGCGGCACCATTGCCCATGGGTTCCTGACGCTGTCGATGATTCCCTATCTCGCTGCCAACAGCGACATGCCGCGCCCGGACAATGTGAAGATGGGCGTCAACTACGGCGGCAACAAGACGCGTTTCCTCGCGCCGGTCCGTTCAGGCAAGCGCATTCGCGGCATCTGGAAGCTGCTCGAAATGATCGAGAAGCGTCCGGGCCAGTGGCAGCAGACCGTGGAGATCACGATCGAAATCGAAGGCGAAGACAAGCCCGCGCTGATCTGTGAGTGGATCACGCAGTTCTTCGTCTGATACCTTCTTCAACCTGGACCCTCTCCTCCTCCGGGGCCGGTACCGAATTTAGTTCTTGAAAGGATTCGCCATGCGCGATGCAGTTATCGTTTCCACCGCCCGCACCCCGATCGGGCGCGCCTACAAGGGCGGTTTCAACGCCACGCCCGGTGCGACGCTGGGCTCTCTTTCGCTCGCACCCGCGATCGAACGCGCGGGCATTGACGCAGGCGAGATCGACGACGTCGTCTGGGGCTGCGTGCTGACGCAAGGCACCCAGTCGGGCAATATCGGCCGTCAGGTCGCTTTGCGTGCGGGTTGCCCCGTCTCCGTTCCGGCGCAGACGATGGACCGCCAGTGTTCTTCAGGTCTGATGGCAATCTCGACCGCTGCCAAGCAGATCATCGTCGACAATATGGATATTGTCGTCGGCGGCGGGCAGGATTCGATCAGCATGGTGCAGACGCCTGAGATGCGCGTAGCACCCGATCGTTCGCTGATCGCGATGCACAAGGACGTCTACATGCCGATGCTGCAGACTGCCGAGACGGTCTCGAAGCGCTATGGCATCAGCCGCGATGTGCAGGACGAATATGCGCTGCAATCGCAGCAGCGCACCGCCGCTGCGCAGGAAGCGGGCAAGTTCGACGACGAGATCGTTCCCGTCACCACCACGATGATGGTCAAGGACAAGGAGACCGGCGAAGTCTCGAGCGTCGAAACCACGATCACAAAGGACGAAGGCAACCGCCCATCGACCACGCTGGAAGGGCTGCAGTCGCTCCAGCCGGTGATGGGGCCGGACATGACGGTAACGGCAGGAAATGCCAGCCAGCTTTCGGACGGCTCTTCCGCTTCGGTTCTGATGGAAGCCAAGGTTGCCGAGAGGAAGGGCCTGCAGCCGCTCGGTCGCTATGTCGGCATGGCCGTCGCAGGCACCGAGCCTGACGAGATGGGCATCGGCCCCGTCTTCGCCATTCCCAAGCTCCTCCAGCAGACGGGCGTGAAGATGGAAGACGTCGGCCTGTGGGAACTCAACGAGGCTTTCGCTGTGCAGGTGCTCTATTGCCGCGACAAGCTGGGCATCGATAACGACATTCTCAACGTCAACGGCGGCTCGATCTCGATCGGCCACCCCTATGGCATGACGGGTGCGCGTTGCACCGGCCACGCGCTGATCGAAGGCAAGCGCCGCGGCGCGAAATATGTTGTCGTCACCATGTGCGTGGGCGGCGGCATGGGCGCTGCCGGCATGTTCGAGGTCTTCTGACGCCGGGGTCTCAGACTCTGTAATCATTGCCTTTATAGGCAAAGCATCGCATTCTCCCGCCGATCCTCCTGGATTTGGCGGGAGTTTTGCGTCTTGGGCATCATGGAAATCATCGGGATCGCGGGCAGCGTCAGCCTGTTGTCAGGCTGGCGGCTCTATCTCTGCATCTTTGCGACCGGGCTGGCGATGCGGCTCGATGCGATTCCCGTGCCCGAACATCTTGCCAGCCTGGCAGTGCTCGCCAATCCCTGGGTGATGGGTATCGCCGCGCTGGGCGCACTGGCCGAATTCCTGGCTGACAAGGTAATGTGGCTCGATACGATCTGGGACACGGTGCACACGCTGGTCCGACCCGTCGGTGGCGCACTTCTGGCGCTTGCCATCGTCGATCCCTCCGACCCGGCAACGCAGGTCCTGGCATTCCTGTTGGGCGGCGGGGCGTCGTTTCTGGCGCATGGCGGCAAGGCGAGCGCGCGGGCGGTGGTCAACACCAGCCCCGAACCATTCAGCAATGCAGCGGTTTCAAGCGTCGAGGACGTTGCGACAGCCGGGCTGCTCTATCTCGCATACCAATACCCGGTCGCCGCCGGAATCATCGCGCTGGTGCTGCTCGCTGCCGCGATCGGCCTGCTGCTGCTGGCCCGACGGATCATCAAACGGCTGTTCTTCCGCGTGCGTGAGCCATTGGAATAGCGGCTACACCGAGGCTGGCTAGGCGTGTTTGGCCATGAATTCTTCGACCACTGGCGCAACCTTCGTGCGCCATTTGCTGCCGTTGAAAATGCCGTAATGCCCCGCGCCTTCCGCCATGTAGTAGCGCTTCTTCTTCTCTGAAAGCCCGGTTGCGAGATGGAGCGAGGCCTTGGTCTGGCCGATGCCCGAAATATCGTCTCGCTCGCCTTCGATCGCCAGCAGCGCGGTGTCTGTAATTGCGCCGAGGTCCACGATCTCGCCCTTGTGGCGGAACTCGCCATTGGGGATCGAGTGCCTCTGGAAGACTTCTTCGACTGTTTGCAGATAGAATTCCTCGGTCATGTCGCAGACGCTGCGATATTCGTCGTAGAAATCCTTGTGCGCCTGAGCGCTCTCGTCGTCGCCCACCGTCAGATGCTTGAACATCTCGTAATGGCTCATCAGGTGATTGCCGAGGTTCATGCTCATGAAGCCCGCAAGCTGCATGAAACCGGGATAGACCTTCCGGCCCGAACCGCGGTAATTCATCGGAACGGTGGCGATCACGGAATGGCGGAACCATTCGATCGGGCGCTCCATCGCCAGATTGTTGACCGTTGTGGGGCTCTCACGAGTATCGATCGGGCCGCCCATCATGGTCAGCGTCTTGGGTGTCGCAGGATCCTTGTGCAGGTTCATCAGCGCAGTAGCAGCGAATGCAGGAACGGACGGTTGGCAAACCGCCATCATATGCGTTCCCTTGCCACCTTCGTTGGGCCCGATGAACTGGAGGAACTCGATCAGATAATCGATATAGTCATCGAGGTCGAAGGTCCCTTCCTTCAGCGGGACGTTCTTCGCGTCGGCCCAGTCGGTAATATAGACCTCGCAGCCTTCGGCCATGCGCTCCACAGTTCCGCGCAGCAGAGTGGCAAAGTGCCCGCTCATCGGCGCGACGATCAGCAGTTTGGGCGCATCGTCAGGCAGGCCTTCGCGGCGGAAGCGCTTGAGATCGCCGAATGGCTTGTTGACCACGGTCGCTTCCTCGACCGGATAGAGCTTGCCGGCGATTGCGACATTGTCGATCCCGAACGCGGGTTTGCCATAGGTCGCAGTCGCGTGGGCAAACACCTCAAGCGCCGAGGCCGCCATCGGGCCGAGGCCCAGATAGCCAAGGGGGTTGGCGGGATTGCCCAGCACTTCGGCCCCGATCGAGGCCCATGCACTGGCGCTATTCAGCCAGGATTTTTGTAGTTCGTGAGCGTGATAAAGCACGAAGTTCCCCTTTTGCGACCGCATTGGGCGGCATGACGAATCTGCGCCTCTTACCGGGCGCTCCACCGCTCAAGTTGGCGATTTGCAACCCATTGTGCAATGCACAATCTTGGATTTCGACCCTTTTGCCTACATCCATTTGGATTTTGCACGTGAAATTCGGGCATTCCATAGCTACTTGGGGCCAACGATGGATGGAAATTCCCCAGAAGCAGAGGCCGAACCCCAATCACGAGGGCTGTTCTCGAGGCGCAAGAGCTCTGCGAAAGACAAGCCGGCGCGGACGCTTGGGCCGCTCAAGATGGTCTATGCATCGGCGGCGCAATATCCCACTCAGGTCCTGCTGGCGTTTTTCGCGCTGATTGTCACCGCCGCTGCAACGCTGGCGATACCTGCCGGGTTCAAGCTGATCATAGATCGCGGGTTTGCCGCGGGCGGGGATCCAGCGGATATCGCGCGCTGGTTCCGATACCTGCTGATGATCGTAGGCGTATTGGCAATCGGGACAGCGCTGCGGTTCTATTTCGTGAGCTGGCTGGGTGAGCGGGTCGTGGCCGATATCCGCCTCAAGGTGCAGCGCAATCTGCTGCGCCTCGCTCCCGGCTTCTACGAGGAGAACAGCCCGAAAGAGATTTCGAGCCGGATGACGAGCGATACGGCAATCATTGAGCAGGTAGTGGGTACAACTGTCTCCATCGCCCTGCGTAACTCGCTGATGGCGATCGGCGGAACGATCTACCTGTTCTATCTGGCCCCGCAACTCACGATCGGGCTGATCATCGGGATTCCGCTTGTCATCTTGCCGATCACGATCTTCGGGCGGCGGCTACGCAGTGTCAGCCGCACCAGCCAGGACCGGGTCGCCGATGTGGGCGCGATGGTGACCGAAGTGCTTTCGGGGATGAAGATCGTCCAGGCCTTCAACCAGGAAAAGCGTGAGCACCAGCGCTTTGGCGAAGCCGTGGAGCGAACCTTCGCCACGGCCAAGCGGCGCATCCTGATCCGCGCCGTCATGACATCCGTTATCATCCTGTTGATCTTTGGTTCGGTCACACTGCTGATGTGGCGCGGTGCGCTGGCAGTCTCCGAAGGGACTATTTCTGGCGGCACCATCGCCGCCTTCGTCATCACAGGCGGTCTTGTCGCCGGGTCTTTCGGTTCGCTGACCGAGGTTTACGGCGACCTGTTGCGCGGTGCCGGGGCTGCGAGCCGGCTCAACGAGTTGCTCAATTCCAGGCCCGAAATCGCGCCGCCTGAAAAGCCCGAGAAGCTGCCTGACCCGCCGCGCGGCAGCCTTTCGTTCCGCAATGTGACTTTCCGCTATCCGACCCGGCCTGAAACTGCTGCGGTCAAGGATCTGACGCTGGAAGTGGAGCCGGGCGAGACGGTGGCGATTGTCGGGCCATCTGGCGCGGGCAAGTCGACCATCTTCCAGCTTGTCGAGCGATTCTACGATCCGCAGGCCGGCACCATCCGGCTCGACGGTGTGCCGCTAACCAAGGCCGATCCTGCCGATATCCGCCAGCGGATAGCCTTCGTGCCGCAAGACGGAGTTTTGTTCAGCGCCAATGCGCGCGACAATCTGCGTTATGGCTGCTGGGAAGCGAGCGACGAGGAAATCTGGGAGGCAGCGCGCGCAGCCAATGCGGAGGGCTTCCTGCGCGACTTGCCTGACGGCCTCGACACCTTCCTCGGAGAAAGCGGTACGCGCCTCTCTGGCGGCCAGCAGCAGCGTATCGCGATCGCCCGTGCGCTACTCCGCAATGCGCCGATCCTGTTGCTCGACGAGGCGACCAGCGCGCTCGATGCGGAAAGTGAGCAGCTCGTCCAGCAAGCGCTTGAGCGTTTGATGCAGGATCGCACCACCTTGGTGATCGCGCACCGGCTGGCGACCGTGCGGGCGGCTGACCGCATTGTTGTGCTGGAGGAAGGCCGGATTGTGGAACAGGGCAGCCATGCACAACTGGCGGGCGCCGATGGCCTCTATGCCCGCCTGGCGTCGCTCCAGTTCGCGGCCACCGAAGCAGCGTGATCTGCCTTCGTTCAGCCTCATGCAATTGATCAAGTTGCAATCGAAACCAATAAGCTGCAGCATTCGGCACCGAAGATGGCCCAAGCCGTCGCCGAATGAGATTTACCAAGGGGACAGACGAAAATGATCCGTAAAGCCGCAATTCTTGGCGCGAGCGCTATCGTGCTGGCGCTGGCGCCACCTGTGCTGACCGGGCCTGCCTTCGCTGGCGAGAACGACGCCGAGGCAAAGGCCAAGGCGGAAAAGCAGGAAGCCGACACGCCAACCATGAGCTTTGGCACATGGGGCGTCGATCCTGCTCTGCTCTCACAGGATGTGAAGCCGGGTGACGACTTCTTCGCCTACGTCAACCAGAAATGGCTCGACGACAATCCGCTCCCAACCGAATACAGCCGCTTCGGGGCTTTCAACCTGCTGCGCGAAAAATCGACTCATGACGTCAAGGCGCTGGTCGACGATCTTGTGAGCAAGGATCCTGCCACGCTCAGCGGCGACGAGAAGCGTATTGTCGACACCTACAACGCCTATCTCGATACCGATGCGATCAATGCTTCGGGGATGGCCGCGGCGCAGCCCTATCTCAACAAGATCATCGCGGCTGAAGACCTTCCGGCGTTGGTCAAGCTGTGGGCCACACCCGGCTATCCTTCGCCGATCGGCGGCGGGGTTGAAGTCGACGCCAAGGAACCCGATCGCTATTCGGTCTATCTGGGCTCGGGCGGCCTGGGCCTGCCCGACCGTGACTATTACCTCGACACCAGCGAAAAGGGCGAGGATATCAAATCCAAGTATCGCGACTATCTGGCGGTACTGTTCAAGGCTGCAAGATATGAAGACCCTGCAGGCGCAGCCAAGGCAGTCTTTTCCTTCGAAAACCACATCGCACGCGAGGTTTCCTGGGACCGGGCCGTCAGCCGAAATCTCGACCTGATCTACAACGCCTTCACGCCCGAGGAATTTGTCGCACTGGACAGCAAGTTCCCGCTTGCGACCATGATCGACACCTCGGGCTTCGGCGAGACCGACCGCTTTATTGTCACCAATATGCGGCCGAGCGAGGAGCGCGCGAAGGAACTGGGCCTTGATGCAGCGACCATGGCCAAGATCGGCAGCGGTTTTCCAGGCATGCTTGCCCTCATCGAGAACACTCCGCTGGCGACGCTCAAGGCATGGACGATCAAGGAATTCCTCGAGAACAATTCCTCGGTCCTGCCGTCTGAAATCGACAAGGCCGATTTCGCATTCTACGGCACTGTCCTGCAGGGAACTCCGGAGCAGCGCCCGCGCTGGAAGCGCGCGATCGGTGAAACCGAAGGCCTGCTCGGCGAGCTACTCGGCAAATCCTATGCGGAGCGCTATTTCCCTGCTTCGAGCAAGGCGGCGATGGTCGAACTGGTCGCCAATCTGCGCAAGGCTCTTGCTCAATCGATCGAACAGAACGACTGGATGAGCGACGCGACCAAACAGCAAGCTATCACCAAGCTGGAGGCTTTCGACCCCAAGATCGGCTATCGCGACAATCTCGAGACCTATGAAGGGCTGGAGATCACGCCTGGCGCGCCGCTTGCCAATCGCATGGCTGCCTCCCGGTGGGCCTGGAAGGACAATCTCTCCAAACTGGGCGAGCCGATTGACCGGACCGAGTGGGGAATGCTGCCGCAAACGGTCAACGCCTATTACAATCCGCTCAAGAACGAGATCGTTTTTCCGGCGGGCATATTGCAGCAGCCATTCTTCGGCCCCAATGCCGATATCGCCGTCAATTACGGTGCGATTGGTGGTGTCATCGGGCATGAGATGGGCCACGGCTTCGACGATCAGGGTTCGAAGTTCGATGCGACCGGCGCGCTCAAGAACTGGTGGACAGATGCGGATCGCAAGGCGTTCGACGCGCTCGGCGATGCTCTGGTTGCGCAATACAACGAATTCTGCCCGCTTGACGATGGCAAGACCTGTGTGAACGGACGCCTGACGCTGGGCGAGAATATTGGCGACCTTGGCGGTCTCAGCCTCGCTTACCGTGCGTTCAAACTTGCGACCAAGGACAAGGACTTGCCCGTGATTGACGGATTGACCGGCGATCAGCGCTTCTTCCTGGCATGGGCGCAGGTGTGGCGTTCGAAGCAACGCGAGGACAATTATCGCCAGCGTCTGCGCACCGATCCGCACAGCCCGGAACGGTTCCGCACCAACGGCATCGTTCGCAATCTCGACGCCTGGTACAAGGCGTTCAATGTCAAGCCGGGCGATGCTCTCTACTTGCCGCCAGAACAGCGGGTAAAGATCTGGTAGCAGGCGCTTTGCCGAAAATTTCATCCGGGGCGGGGCAGGTCGCTTGACTTGTCCCGCCCTTTCTTATTGAGGCTGCGTGATGAACGAAACCGTCACCGCCATCCTGCTTGGTATAGTCGAAGGGCTGACCGAGTTCGTTCCCGTCTCATCGACCGGGCATCTAATCCTCGCAACCGAACTGTTCGGCTATGACGCCGATGAATGGGCGATGTTCAACGTCGTGATCCAGCTGGGCGCGATTCTGGCGGTCGTCTATCAGTATTGGGGCACCTTCTGGCGCGCGGGGATAGGCGTGCTGAAACTGGAGGAAGAGGGCTTGCGCTTTGCGCGCAACATCCTCGTCGCTTTCATGCCTAGTGTGGTGCTGGGACTCGCGCTGAAGGATTACATCGACATCATGCTGGGAAGTCCGGCGATCGTCGCCTGGGCGCTGATCGCGGGCGGTGTCGCAATCCTTGCGATCGAGAAGATCGCCGACCCCAAGGGCGAGGAGACTGTGCCCGAACTTCCGCTCAAGACGGTGATCGGTATAGGCTTTGCCCAATGTCTTGCCATGGTGCCCGGTGTGAGCCGGTCCGGGGCGACGATCATGGGCGCACTGGCCATGGGTGTGAACCGCAAGACGGCGGCTGAGTTCTCCTTCTTCCTCGCGGTTCCGACCATGGTGGGCGCGACTACGCTGGAGCTGGTGACCAAGTATGACGAGCTGTCGGCATCCACCGGCACGGTTGGCTGGGACGAGATCGCGGTCGGTTTCGTCGTCAGCTTTATCGTTGCACTGGTCGTGATTCGTGGTTTCGTCGCCTACGTCAGCCGTCAGGGCTTTGCGCCTTTCGCCTGGTACCGCATTCTGATCGGCATGCTGGCCGTTGGGCTGTTCGTGATCTGATCGGATTGGCCGCGCGTATTGCGCCGTACCGAATCGAAACAAGCGCCAAGTAACGGAAACCTATTCGCACCTGGCTTGTTACAATCGTTGTAGCAATTCGGGAACGAGCCATGTCACTTGTACTGCTGATCGTGATCGGGAGCCTGTTTGGCTGGCTCGCATCGGTGGTCGAGCGAATGGAACACCGCGCTGGAGTTCTGACCTGCGTAGGTGTGGGTGTTGCAGGTGCCGTCACTGCCGGCCTGATCGCAAGCAAGGGAACGATTCTGGGCGGGATGAGCGCGCGCGCGATCCTGGTGGCCATGGCAGGGTCAATCGTCTTCCTGGCGGCGCATTACTTCTATCGTCGACGCAAGGCCGACGTTTGACGCTCAGACCGGTTTTGCTCCGCTGCCGCGTCCGCCGCGCAAAAGGTATTCCTGCGTACCCCTGTGAAGGACATCGTCGACATCGATCACTGCTGAATTGGCATAGGTGAAGGCCGGATTGATGCTGCGATAGAGCCGGTCGAAGTCGCGCTCGACCGTCTGACGATAGAGATCCTCGAAGCTCTCGATCACGAAATAGGTCGGCTGGAGATCACTGATGACATAGTCGGTGCGCATGACCCGGTCGACATTGAGCATGATGCGGTTGGGGCTCTTGGCTTCGGTGGCGAAGACGATCTCGGTCGGTCCGGACAATATTCCTGCTCCATAGGCGCGGATATCGCCCGGCGCTTCTTCGATCAGGCCGAACTCGACTGTGTACCAATAAAGCGCGCCCAGTGCCTTGAGCCGGTTATATCGCATCGCTTTCCAACCGGCGCGGCCATATTCCTGCATGTAATCGGCAAAGACCGGGTCGGTCAGCATCGGCACGTGGCCGAACACGTCGTGGAAGACGTCGGGCTCCTGAATGTAGTCGAAGGTTTCGCGCGTGCGAATAAAATTGCCAGCCGGAAAACGCCGATTGGCAAGGTGCCAGAAGAACACGTGGTCGGGGATCAGCATCGGCACGGGGACGACGCTCCAGCCTGTCAGCGCGCCAAGCTCCTGCGATAGCTGGCCGAACTCGGGAACGCCGCCGCGCCCAAGGTCGAGCTTCTCAAGCCCTTCCATGAAGGCTGTCGCCGCGTGTCCAGGCAGTATCCGCATCTGCCGTTCGAACAGCGCGTCCCAGATGGCGTTGTCTTCAGAGGAATAATTGGCTTGCGCCGGTTCCAGCCAGTCATCCCCCACATGCGCGGGTTTCTTGAGCGGCGCGGTAAAGACATCCGCCGGTAAATCGGGCAGAACGGTGAAGTCCTGCTGTGGTTCTGCTGTCGTAGCCATAGTTTCAATTGCAACTATACCACTGCCTCGAGTGCGGTGCAATCCGGCCAGAGGCTCGAAAGGAGAAAGTGCGCTTGGACCCGTTGAAACGCAAGGAATATGACGAGCTGATGGAACCGCTCGAGCTAGAGCTGGTGGCCATGGCGCGCTGGGCCAAGGCGACGGATGCGCGAATCTGCGTGTTGTTCGAAGGGCGCGATACCGCTGGCAAGGGCGGCGCGATCCGCGCGGTCAGCGAAAGGCTCAACCCGCGCCAGTGCCGCATTGCAGCCTTGTCGAAACCGACTGAAGCGGAACAGAGCCAATGGTATTTCCAGCGCTACGTCCCGCATCTCCCCAGCGCGGGCGAGATCGTTTTGTTCGACCGCAGCTGGTACAATCGCGCCGGGGTCGAGAAGGTGATGGGCTTCGCCAGCGACGCGCAGGTCGAGAACTTTCTCAAGCAGGTGCCGCAGTTCGAAAAACAACTCGTCGATGACGGGATTCTTCTGTTCAAATACTGGCTTACGACCGATCAGGAGCAGCAGGAGGAACGGCTGAAAGAACGGCTGGAGGATCCGCTCAAGCGCTGGAAGCTCTCGCCGATCGATCTTGCCGCGCGCGAGAAATACCAGGCCTATACCGATGCACGCGAAGCCATGCTTGCGGCGACGCATACTGACCACGCGCCGTGGACGTTGGTCGATTTCAACGACCAGAAGCGCGGGCGGCTGACATTGGTGCGCGACTTGCTCGACCGCTTGCCCGACACGCGAATAGACCCGCCGCCGCTCCACTTCCCCGATCTGGGGCGAGCGCCACTGAAAGAGACCTATGGGGTGCTGAAGCCGATTGCGGACTACCCGATCGACGAAAACTAGAGCGTGGCGTTCGCCTTTACGCGCAATATTCGCCAGCTTTGCTGGAGCTGGCGAAGTTTCCCGGATCAACGATCCCTGAACTTCAAGGACTGTCCCGGCAGCGAGAACTATGTACCCGCAAGGGCGGCCACAATACGCCGCCCGTCGATGGCGAATGTGCCCAGCTCGAATCCCTCGTCGGTTCGCCGCATCGCAAGGTGCAGTGGCTCATCGGCAATGGCCGGGCTCATCGCGCGGAAGGAGAAGCTGGCGAGCCTGTTGTCGCCTAGTTCGCTTGCGGCCATTTGCAGCAGCATGCTCGCCATCAGCGGGCCGTGCACCACCAGCCCACGATAGCGCTCAACTTCGCTGGCATAGGGCGCATCGTAATGGATGCGGTGCGTGTTGTAGGTGAGCGCGGAAAAGCGGAACAGCAGCCGCGGATCCGGGGTCATTGTGCGATGGGCATCCCAGGCCGACGCATCGAACGAGCCATCACCCGGCGGCGGCGGACTGAGCGGCGCATCGGGTGCGGCGGCATCTCGATAGACCAGCGTCTGCGTCTCGCTCACCGCCAGCACGCCGTCGGCGCGGGTCTCATGCGCTACGCCGACAAAGCCCAGCCTGCCGCTGCTGCCGTCCTTCTCCGCAATCGAAGCGATCCGGCTCGTGCGTTCGATCCTCGCTCCGATGGCGATGGGAGAATGAAAGGCGATATCGCTCGAGGCCCACATGCGGCGCGGCAGCGGGATCGGCGGGAAGAAGCTGCGCGCGCTATCGTCCCGCATGGGATGGCCGTCGAGGCCGAGCTGGGCAGTCCGGGCTTCGGGTGTGCAGAGGCATAAGTGGATACCTTGCGGCATCACGCCATCGCCCGGCGGATCGAGATCGAATGTCGCGCACCAGCGCCGCGCCAGTGCCGGCGCGAGCGCATCGTCTTGCGCCTGCTCGCGCCCAATCCAGGCGTCCCAGTTTCCCATCAGGCAGCACGCTCGAACAGCGCGGCGATGCCCTGTCCGCCGCCGATGCACATTGTCTCGAGCCCATAGCGCGCTTCACGGCGGTGCATTTCCGCCGCCATATCGGCCAGGATACGCCCGCCCGTCGCGCCGATCGGATGGCCGAGCGATATGCCCGAGCCATTGACGTTGAGAATCTCCATGCGGCTGTCATTCTCGCCCCAGCCCCAGCCTTTCAGCACGGCTAGCACTTGCGGGGCGAAAGCTTCGTTGAGCTCGACCAGGCCGATATCGTCCCAGCCCATGCCGGTGCGGGCGAACAGCCGCTCGACGGCCGGGACCGGGCCATATCCCATGCGCGACGGATCGCAGCCTGCCGCTGCCCAACCGCAGAACCAAAGCGAAGGATCCAGACCAAGCTCTTCCAGTCTGTCTTCGGCGACGACCAGGCAAGCCGCAGCGGCGTCGTTCTGCTGGCTGGCATTGCCCGCCGTCACGATGGCATCGGGATCGCGCTTGATATCGATCGGGCGCAGGCTGCCGAGCGACTCCATGCTGGCATCGGCGCGGTAACCCTCGTCCTTGGCGAAGACCACAGGATCGCCGCGGCCCCGAGAACCTTTGGGCGGAACCTCGACCGTGACGAGGTGATCGTCGAACTTGCCTGCCTCCCAAGCAGCGGCCGCATTGCGGTGGCTGCGCACGGCAAACGCATCTGCCTGCTCGCGCGTAATGCCGTGATCCTTGGCCAGGTTCTCCGCCGTCTCGATCATGCCCGTGATCACGCCAAAGCGTTCGATCGGCTGGCTCATCAGCCGTCCTCGCGTCAACCGGTCGTGCAGTTTCATGTCGCCCATCCGCACACCGTTCCTGAGGTCGGTGGTGTAATGCTCGACGTTCGACATGCTCTCGCAGCCGCCCGCCACCACGACATCGGCCATGCCGGTCTGAACCATCATCGCCGCATTGGCGATAGCCTGCACGCCCGATCCGCAGCGCCGGTCAAGCTGGTATCCGGGAACTTCCATAGGCAAGCCGGCGGCAAGCCAGCTCCAATGCCCGATTGCGGGCGCCTCGCCGCTGCCATAGCCCTGGCTGAAGACGACATCATCGACCCGAGCAGGATCGATCCCGCTGCGTTCGATCAGCGCCTTGAGGATCACTGCGCCCAGCTTGCCAGCATCGAGCGGGGCAAGAGTGCCGAGGAACTTGCCAACGGGCGTGCGCAGGGGTGAAACGATTGCGGCGCGTCTACTCATCTTGTTTCCT